>JAIXUW010000174.1 GCA_027483355.1 Alphaproteobacteria bacterium | reverse complement strand
GGCGCCCAGGTGATGATCTTGGCGATCATCGGGTCGTAGTGAATGGAAATCACATCGCCATCACCAAAGGGCGCTTCGCGCACGCCGGTATCAACGCGGATATGCACATCACCCGCATCGCTCTCCAAAGGAAAACGCAGGAAGGAAATTTGCCCGGCACCCGGCAGAAAGCCATTATCAGGATCTTCGGCATAGAGGCGTACTTCGAAGGCATGGCCGTTGATAGACAAATCTTCTTGCGCGAAAGGGAGTTTTTCACCCTCCGCCACCATGATTTGTAGCGCCACCAGATCAAGCCCGGTGATTTTCTCGGTCACCGGATGTTCGACCTGCAGGCGCGTGTTCATTTCCATGAAATAAAAGGCATCACCATCGAGGAGGAATTCAACCGTCCCCGCCCCGCTGTAGCCAATCGCCTTGGCAGCCGCAACGGCCGCTGCCCCCATTTTCGCGCGGGTAGCAGCGGACAGGCCCGGTGCTGGCGCTTCTTCGATGACTTTTTGATGGCGGCGCTGCACCGAACAATCGCGTTCGAACAAATGTACGCAATTACCTTGATTATCGGCGAAAACCTGTACTTCGACATGGCGCGGCGCGGTCAGATATTTTTCCAGCAGCACGCGCGGATTGCCAAAGGATGCCTGGCCTTCACGCTGGGCGGCGGCCAGTTGATCGGCGAAATCGGCGGCACGCTCCACCACGCGCATGCCTTTGCCGCCGCCACCGGCCGAGGCTTTGATCAGCACCGGATAGCCGATTTTATAAGCCTCAGCGGCCAAAAAGGCCACATCCTGATTGTCGCCGTGATAACCGGGCACCAGCGGCACGCCCGCTTTTTGCATCAGCGCTTTGGCTTCGCTTTTGCCCCCCATAGCGGCAATGGCGCTGGCCGGGGGGCCGATAAAGATGATACCCGCGTCGGCGCAGGCTTTGGCGAAGGTTTCGTTTTCAGACAAAAAACCATAGCCGGGGTGAATAGCGTCAGCCCCGGTCCGCTTGGCAGCATCAATAATTTTTTCAAGCCGCAGATAACTCTCCGCTGCCGCCGGTGGACCGATATGCACCGCTTCGTCAGCCTGTTCGACGTGCAGCGCGTTTTTATCAGCATCGGAATAGACAGCGACGGTGCTGATGCCCAGCTCGGCACAGGTCCGCATGATGCGGCAGGCAATTTCACCCCGGTTGGCGATGAGGATTTTGCGAATGTCTTTTTTCATGAGGACAGTATAGGCGCCGGGCACGCTTTAATAAATGGGCGAGAGAAGGCTTGACAGTGTACGTTTTCATAAAGATAATAACCTATGCTTCGTAATAAAATTACAAAACCGTCAGAGCAACTGCCCCCGCGGCGCCTGTTGCGCTTTGATTTCAATCTCGCCTGTCGCCAGGTGCTGGCCGATCACCCGAGTCTGGGCGACCACACCACGTTTTTGATGTGCGTGCCAGACAGCGGTCGCACCGGTTATTTGCAGACCATCGCCACCCCCACCGCCGCCAATGACACGCTGCAGAGCCTGTCCTGGCGGCATGAATTGCGCCAGCAGTTGAACAAACTGCGCGAGCGTAAAAGTAGCGTCGCCGTCATCGTCGAAGGCAGTCCACGCCGCGCGGTGGTGTTCACCCCCCGGTCGCAACTGCGGGGAGTTTATCCGCACGCCGCCGCCATGTTGTTTTTTGAATTCGATCATGAAATAGGACATTTATTGACGCGCCACGGTGACTACAAGAGCCAAGGCCCGGTCATGGCGGAAAACAGCGCCGATGCCTATGCAGCCATCCGCGCCATTCAGCGTTTTGGCGGTACGCCGCCGCATCTCAACGCGATGAGCCAGACGCGGGCCGAACACATCGTCACCCGCGCCTCGCGCCGACACGTCAGCACCACAACGCTTGATGCGATTATCGCCGATAGCCGCAACATTGACTTTGGTAGCCTGACCCCGGCCGAGACTGTGGCCGCCGCAGAAGAATATGCGCGGCGCCACAGCCCCAGCGAAGCGCAGGCAAGCTTCGCCGTCAGCTACCTCGCGGGTATGTATAAATTTAAGGATGACCCGCAACAACTGCGTCGCCTGGCGCAAACGGCGCTGCAAACGCAAAACCGTTTTGTCTTCACGACGGCCAGCCGTTGCCTGATGCCCGCGCTGGCGGCAGCATCTACCCCCGGCGTCTCGGCGGAAATGCGCGCCCACCTGGCGCTATCGCTGCAAGCCCGCGCGCTCAAACTGGGGCTCACCGATACCTTGCAGCTGTTACGCGACGCTGCAGGCCCATTGCCCAAGCTGGAAGTCAGCCGTAAAGAGCAAAAAGGCGGCGGTGGCCTGCGCTATAAACGCTAAAGGTCGTTTGCGCTTGGCCCACAAAAAAAACCGCCCGTCACAAGACGGGCGGTTTTTTGTTACGACGCAAAGGCTCGCTTATTTCTTCAGCCCGTCGATCATGCCTTTTTGTACTTCGATGACGTATTCATCCGCGCCAACGCGACCGGCCACGGCTGCTTCTGCTTCGGCCGACAGTTTTTTGCCGATGATGACATAGCTGCTCTCGGTTTCAAGAACGGCTGGGCAGGCGCTGCAGCTGGCGCACATAAATTCTGCGGGGGTGATGTCGGTGAATTTCATGGGTAGCTCCTTTGGGGTTTTAAGATAAGGCAGAACATAGACCTCGCCCGGCGGTCTGACAAGTCAGCGGTGATCGCCGGCACCACGCAAGGCATCGCGTTCATAACGGCTGGCCAGTTTTTCGATGTTTTCACCGGCGATTTGCGACAGCGACACGCCCAGATCGTCGGCAAGCGCCGCCAGATACCACAAAATATCGCCCATTTCGGCGCGAATACCCGCTTCCAGCTCGGCCCTGTTGGTGTCGCCGCGGAGCAGCTTTTTGACCTTATTGGCCAGTTCCCCTGCTTCACCGGCCAGACCAATAGCGGGATAGGTGATTTTATGTTCGGGCGGGCAAAAAGCGGTTTTACGGGCGGCTTCCTGGTAGGCGTCAAAGCTGTTCACGGGCGGGGTCCAATCGGGTCTGAGGTTTAGCCGTGTTTAACATGAATGGCCCCAAAAGGACAAAATGGAAAAATCGAGGATCTAAATATATGTTTATATTGATTTAATTGCTTCGCGTTCCATTTGACATTTACATGATTATGCATAATAATAGGAGCCATGTTACCGCCCTATCCCAGTTTAAACGCTATATTGACCGCTTTCCATCAAGAGGCGGAAAGTGATTATCCGTCGCTGCAGGGAAATCTTTGTATTTTCGATGTGCGAAGTGGCAGTTACATCATCGCCGACGACTTTGATTTTCAAGCACACGGTTTCGCGGATCGCGCGGCCTTTGAGGCCTATCTGACCGGTCACACAACAGCCAAAATCTGCCGCGAAGACAACCACCGGGGCTGCGCTGATAAAATACCCGACCACAACCTGATGATGATCTTTTTAAATCTCGATTACACCGACGCGCAGTGCGAAAAGCTTTCACGCCAAGATATGTTGGACGCCTATCATACGCTGGACCATGAATTGGCCCACCTGGTGATACCCGCCGCCTTTGATGGCTATGAAGCCTCGGCGGGTAACGCCCTGCTGGCCGAGAATATTGCCGAGACCTATGCCATGCTGCGCCATCACCAGCGTTTTCAGGAAAGCGCCCTTCCCCTCAAATATTCAGCCCTGATGCTGGCAAGCCATATGCTGATGGAAACACCTTCTTTACGCAGCCATTTCTTTTATCCAACTATCCGGGCGGCGGAAAACCTTGCGCCTGAAAAACTACGCGAGATGGATCGCGCCGCTACCTGCACCCTGGCCGAAACGCTGGCCCGTCAACACACGCCCCCGCAAAACAAAGTCGAGGCTATTTTACGGGCGACCGCCAAGTGCCGCAAAGCCTATAGCAGCGGTGGCCTGCGCGCAGCTCTCCCCGTTCTGGCCGACGTTGCCTTTGCCGGAAAAGCCGACGACATCACGCGTCTGGCCATCGATGTCAGCCTGCATTATCTGAACACGCCCGGCCATATGTTGGTTGGCCCGCAATGGCAAAAGCTGCGGCGCGATCTGAAGGAATTTGATTTGCGTCTGAGCCAAAACACTCTACTCGCAGACACCCGACACATAGACGCTCCCCCTATCGGTCATAGAAAACGTATTTTTTCACGCTAAAAAATCTTTGCCATTCGCGGGTGTTTTACCTGATCAGCCCCGCCGGCGCCAGCTGGGTTCGGCTTTATTCAGAAAAGCGGAGAGACCTTCTTTGCCCTCGGCGCCAGCGCGCGCCTCGGCGATTTGCTCCACCGTTAATTGAATAACAGCGGGATCAATCGGCCGTTTGGCAATGTCCAATATCAATTGTTTGCCGCGCGCTTGCGCACCGGGTGCGCCGTCTTTAAGCGCCGCGATGATTTTAT
>JAIXUW010000007.1 GCA_027483355.1 Alphaproteobacteria bacterium | reverse complement strand
GCGGCCTCGATGCAGCAGCCACGCCCCGGTGCCATTTACAATCTGGCCGATGATGAACCAGCTCCCTCTGCCGATGTCATCTCCCACGCCTGCCGTCTGCTTGATCTCGACGAGCCACCCCTCATCGATCACGACAAGGCGCATTTACCGCCGATGGTGCAAAGCTTTTATAAAGACAACAAGCGCATCCGCAATAATCTTATCAAACAGGAACTGGGCGTGGTGCTGCGCTATAGCGATTACCGTGCTGGCCTTGCCGCCTGCCTCTTGGCCGAAGAAGACGCCTCCCCAATCAACCGCATCATGCTCACGCGCTGCGGTGATGGCTGAGATCTAGGCGTGGCCGATCAGCACGCCAGCAGCCAGCACCAAGCCGCCGCCGAGCACTACTTGCGTGGCCGCCCGCCAGAACGGCGTTTCCATGTAACGGTTCTGGATATAAGCAATCGCCCAGAGTTCAATAAAGACGATCACGCCCGCTAAAAGTGTTGCGGTCCAGAAATGCGGGATCAAATAGGGCAGCGCATGGCCAAGCCCGCCAATCGCCGTCATGATGCCGCAGGCGAAGCCCCGCCGAATGGGTGAACCACGCCCCGACAGGCGACCATCGTCCGAGAGCGCTTCGGTAAAGCCCATTGAAATACCGGCACCAATGGATGCGGATAAGCCAATCAAAAAAGTCTGCCAGGTATCCTGCGTCGCAAAGGCGGCGGCAAAAATAGGCGCGAGGGTAGAGACCGAGCCATCCATCAACCCCGCCAACCCCGGCTGCACATAGGT
This sequence comes from Alphaproteobacteria bacterium, assembly GCA_027483355.1. Taxonomy (GTDB): domain Bacteria; phylum Pseudomonadota; class Alphaproteobacteria; order Micavibrionales; family UBA2020; genus JAEXMB01. The sequence continues at coordinate 12,877 of JAIXUW010000007.1, read as the reverse complement.
CAGCAGGAATTTTCGCTTGGCAGTGGCCCCTTCTTCTTCGACCGCTTCGCTATGAAGATGCTGCCCCTCCAGATCATAGGCGACCTGGCCGTGTTTTTTCTCCTCGGCCGCCAGATCGCCCAGCAGTTTACGGGTACCCGCATCCTGGGCGCGGGCTGCTGCCGCCATATAAAAATTATACGCCTCGTCTTCCATGCTGGCGGCCTGGCGGCGGATATCCTCAAGGGGGAGTTTCTGCGTCAGCCACACGGGCTTGCGCGCGTAAAAACCCTCGACGTGTTCGCGACGGATCAGGGGGATACGCTCGCCAAACCGCTGGCGGTACATGTCAATCAGCATCCCGCGGTGATGGTCTTCTTCAGCCGCCATCTCTTCGAAAACCCTGGCGGATGCCGGGTAATCCTGACGCAAGGCATCAGCATAGGCGAGATAAACGCGGCCATCGTCTTCTTCGGAGCTGATGGCGAGAGCCAGAATCTCGCGCTCGTTCAGCGAATTAAAGCTGCGTTTGGGCGCGCTAAAAAATTTTGCAAACATAGAGTGCCTTTACCATACGGATTTAAGAACCGGCCGGGGGGATAAAGCGACGCGGTACAATAGGGCCGCTGTCATCATCCTCCGCTTCGATACGATGTACCATCGAGGTAGCCGCCACCTTTTCCGGTAATGATGCGCTGACCGTGGTGCCGATCCCTAGTTCACTGGCAATCGTCAATGAACCGCCATGCATATCGACCAATTCCTTGGTGATGGCCAGACCCAGACCCGAGCCCTCATGGTTGCGGGTAAACTCGCTGGATACCTGCTCGAACGGCTGGGTGACGACCGCCAGTTTATCTTTGGGAATACCCACACCCGTATCGGCCACGATGATGGTCACGCCGTGCGGCTCTTGCAGACAATGCACTTCGACCTGCCCACCGGCAGGCGTGAATTTGACTGCATTCGACAGCAGATTGAGCAAGACCTGCATGAGCGCGCGACGATCCGCCTCGATATGCAGATCATCCGGGATATCATCGGCGATCAGGCGTACGTGCTGTTCAGCCGCCCGCCCCTCGACCATGTGCAGGGCCAGTCGAATAACTTTGCCGACATTGAGGCGTTCGACATAGAGCTCATACTTGCCGATCTCGATTTTCGACATATCAAGAATATCATTGATGAGATCGAGCAAATGCTCGCCCGATTGCAAAATGCTGCCGATGTAATCGAGGTATTTGGCATTACCAATCGGGCCGATCAACTGGCGCTGGATCATCTGCGAAAAGCCGATGATGGCGTTCAGCGGCGTGCGCAGCTCGTGGCTCATATTGGCAAGGAACCGGGTCTTGGAGGCATAGGCAGTCTCGGCGGCCTCTTTTGCTTCGCGCAGCGCCTTTTCGTGCAAGGTGCGCTCGGTGATGTCCTGCATAATCCCGTACAGCGATTCGACCATGCCGGTTTTGGGATCAATCCGGCAGCGTCCTTCACAGCGGATATAGCGTAGCCCGCCTTGTTCGCCGTCCACCGCCGGGCGGCGCAGACGAAACTCAAGCTTGTAGTCTTTCTTGCGCACCAGCGCGCGCTGAAACGACCGATAGATACGGCCCAGGTCGCGTTTCAGCAGCATGGAATTGATGTTATCCATCGTCGGCGTGAAATTGGCCTTCTCTACGCCAAAGATGCTGTAGATCTGATCAGACCATTCCATCGCCATGCGGTCGATATCCCAGCGCCAATGCCCCATGCGGCCGATTTTTTGCGCCTCCACCAGCTGTGCTTCGCGGCGCTCCAGCTCGGCTTCGTGTTGCTTGATGTTGGTGACATCGCGGCCAACGATATAGATCGTCTCGCCCACGCCCTTATGCACCCATTCGACGTGACGAAAGCTGCCGTCCTTGCAGCGGGCACGACATTCAAAATCAATGCGCGCTTCTTGACCCAAGGGCGCACGCAAGACTTTTTGCATCAGATGATGCACCTGTTCACGCTCGTCCGGGTGGATCAAGTCAATGAATGGAAAATGTTTCAGCTCCGCATCGGAAAAACCCAGGACGCGGTTAAACGCCGGATTCACGCGCAAAAACGTCATATCGCGACGATAAACGCCCATTAGGTCGCCAGTGAGATTGAGGAAATGCCGCAGTTCGTTTTCGCTGGATAGGATATTACCGGGATCGGGCTTGTCGCTGCCAGGGGTGGCGACGCGGGCCTGGTTGTCGCTGATAAAGGCGGCGAATTCCTGCGCGGCCCCGCTCAGCTCATCGGCGCGGTGACGTTTTAGCTTACTGTCAGGATCAAGCCAGATGACGGTATAGGCGCGGTTACCCGGTGCCTCGACCAGGTCAATGCGGGCGGGCATCAGCAAAGGGTCGCGGTTTTCGCGCAGCAGCGCCACTTCGTAGAAACCGGACGAAATGCCATCCAGGTCAAGTTTACCGCGCCGCGCTTCCAGCGACGAGACCACGGTGATGATCGATTTGACAGGGCGGTTGACCAAACCGGCGGCGGGCACCCCCAACGTCCAGCCAATGGCAGGGCTGACGTAGACAATGGTGCCGGTTTCATCCACGACGCAGCGACGGGTGTCGTTATCGACCTCCGGATGTGTCAGACGGCGGCGTTGTGTCATTGAAACGAACTCCCCTAAAACCCACCAACGATTCTAGTGGAAAAAAATCCTTCTGAAAACAGAATGATGGGCGTCAAGATGGCTTTCCTTGGGGGGCCGAAAGACCCCAAACACCCGCTGCCAGCTGTCGTCAGAGGCTAATTTTATTGTTATAAATCAGTAATTTATATAATTTTGACACCCGCCTTTCCTTTATGTTAAAAATAAAGCCTTCATTCTTGCCCCGGAGTCGTCCATGTTCCCGCAAATCAAACTTGCCCTTTTGTTCGCCAGCATCGCCAAAAACCATGGCCACAAAATTCTGCACGCGAATAATCCCGATCTGCTGACGCGCGATCTGGGTGACGCGCTGAAAAAGCAAAAGCAAGTCTTGTCCGACCCCAACAAAAACACCCTGCTGACCGCCTATGACGTTTTGCCGCTGATCGTCGAGGTGAAAATTCTGACCGTCGTCACCGCCAACAAACTGGGCGTCGCCACCAAAAACAAATCCGACATTCAAATTCTCGAAGAGATCATTGTCGCGGCCGACGCCCGCCGCACCGCCAATCCGGCGCAGAGCGCCGACTACGCCAAAGACATCAAGGGTACGCTAGAGTGGACGCGCCGCCTTTTCTCGCACCCCGAAATTCAAGATGTGCTGGCGATGGAAGTCACCACCATCGAATTCCCCAAATCGCCGCGCGATGCATTGAAATTCGGCAGCCAGCTGGTGGGGCGTTTTCAGGATGAATTGACGCGCATTTCGGAATTCCTGCGCACCGCCAAAAATCTGCACGACCTGACACCACCGCCGGTTGAAAAGAAGAAGCCGACGCCACGCAAAAAGCCTGGTCCGGGTGCCGCTTAAACTAGCGCTGTAATTTTTTCACGGCTGCGCTAGCTGGACGCGGCTGAGCGGTTGCTTGGGCGATGATGGCCTGCGCCTCTTTTTTGAGAGCCTCTATCGATTTTTCCGCATCAAGCTGATGCCATTTTTCCTCCTGTTGCGGAGAATCCGGCGGACGGCTAGAGAGTTTTTCCAAGACGTCAACGCCGGCGTCGGATATTGATGGCGCTGCGGACCGTATGGTCACCCGATTAAACAAAGTCGCCAGAGGCGCCTCTAACCACAGGCCTACCATGCGCGCACCCGTCTTGGCGCAAATTTCCTCAGCGCCTTGCCGCGCCCGCGCGGTCAACCAAGTGCCGGTTGACAAAACAACTGGATGCTTTTGCAGAGCCTCCGTTTGTATGACCTGCATATGCTCGATAAAACGCAGAATATTTTCGTGCGTATAGACTTCATCGGGCAATTTTTGATAAGGATCGACCCCAAAGAGTTTTTTACGTTCGAGATCAGCATCGACGAGGATAGCACCCGCTATCTCGGGCAAAAGAGCCTCGGCCAAGGTCGTTTTACCCGTGCCGACCATCCCCCCGATCGCGATAAACACAGGAGACATTCTGATCATCCTGAAACTATTAAGCCAACCCTTAACTTATGAAGATGATACCACCATAGACCTTAATAATATGTAAAAATACCCTACGGCCCGCTTTCGCCGCCAATAACACCGTCTTTCGCCATCAATTCAGCTTGTTGCAGGCGTTTCAGCTCGTCCCGGAGCTTGGCGGCTTGTTCGAATTCCAGGTCGGCGGCAGCCTTTTTCATGCGTTTTTCAAGATTGGTTATATAGGTTTTGAGATCTTTACCCACCAGGTGCGGCGTCTCGGCGTCACCGGTTGAAATCTGCACGCGGTCGGATTTTTCAAACACGCTTTGCAGGATGTCGGAGATCTTGCGTTTAACGCTTTCGGGCGTGATGCCGTGTTCTTTATTATAGATGAGCTGCTTTTCGCGGCGACGGGCCGTCTCGCCGATGGCCGCCTCCAAACTTTTGGTCATTTTATCGGCATATAAAATAGCGCGGCCATCGACGTTACGCGCGGCCCGGCCGATGGTCTGGATCAGCGAGATGCGCGAGCGCAAATAGCCTTCTTTATCGGCATCCAAAATCGCCACCAAGGCGCACTCAGGAATATCGAGACCTTCGCGCAACAGGTTGATGCCGATCAGCACGTCAAAAACACCCAGGCGCAGATCGCGGATAATCTCGATACGCTCCAGCGTTTCCACATCGGAATGCACATAGCGCACCTTGATGCCGGCCTCCGTCATATATTCGGTCAAGTCTTCGGCCATACGTTTGGTCAGCACCGTCACCAAGGCCCGCTGCCCCTTGTCAGAAAGCTCGCGGCACTCGGCCAGCAGATCATCCACTTGTTTTTCGGTGGGCCGTACTATAACTGGCGGATCGGTCAAACCGGTCGGCCGCACGACCTGTTCAACGAAGACGCCGCCGGTACGCTCCAGTTCCCAATCGCCCGGCGTGGCCGAGACAAACACCGTCTGCGGGCGCATGGCGTCCCATTCTTCGAATTTCAAGGGGCGGTTATCCAGACAAGCGGGCAGACGAAAGCCATATTCCGACAGGTTGGTTTTGCGCGCCCGGTCGCCGTGATACATGCCGCGGATTTGCGGCAGCATGACGTGACTTTCATCGACGATCAGCAGGGCATCATCCGGCAGATATTCAAACAAGGTAGGCGGCGGCGCCCCGGGTGGCCGACCGGTCAGATAGCGCGAATAGTTTTCGATACCGGGGCAAACGCCGGTTGCTTCCATCATTTCAAGATCGAATTGGGTGCGTTGCGCCAGGCGCTGTTCTTCTAAAAGCTTATTCTCGGCGCGGAATTGCGCCAGTCGTTCGTGCAGATCAGTTTTGATCTGCTTCATCGCCTGCCGCATGGTAGGCTGCGGCGTCACATAGTGGCTATTGGCGAAAATCATCACCTCGTCATGGGCGGCGGTTTTCTGTCCGGTCAGCGAATCCACTTCGGTGATGCTTTCAATTTCATCGCCAAAAAAGGAAAACCGCCAGGCGGCATCATCCAAGTGGGCGGGAAAGACCTCGACAATGTCGCCCCGCACACGAAATGATCCGCGCGAAAAATCGATGTCGTTGCGTTTATACTGCACCTCGACCAATTGTTGCAGTAATTGCTGGCGGTCGATGCGCTGACCTTTATGCAGCTTGAAAGCCATTGCCTGATAAGTCTGCACATCACCGATACCGTAAATGCACGATACCGAAGCCACCACAATCGTATCGCGCCGCTCCAGCAACGACCGCGTGGCCGAGTGGCGCAGGCGATCAATCTGTTCGTTGATACTAGAATCTTTTTCGATATAGGTATCGGTGCGCGGGATATAGGCTTCAGGTTGGTAGTAATCGTAGTAGGAGACGAAATATTCCACCGCGTTATCGGGGAAAAACTCTTTCATCTCGCCAAATAACTGTGCGGCCAGTGTTTTGTTGGGCGCCAATACCAAGGCGGGGCGCTGGGTGCGCTCGATGACATGCGCCATTGTAAAAGTCTTGCCCGAACCGGTCACACCCAGCAAGACCTGATCACGCGCCCCTTCGCTCAAACCGGATAATATACTGTCAATCGCCTGCGGCTGATCGCCCGCGGGTTTGAAGTCGGTATGTAATCGGAACTTGACCGCAGGCGCCATGGCTTACCAAACCACCGGTTTGGGGTTGCGTTCATCAAACCCCATCTGGTGCCAGTAAGGATAAGCCGGGTCGCGACGACTGGCGTCATCGAGTTGCTTGATATGCGTGGTATCCAGGTTCCAGCCGAGGGCACCCAGGTTTTGCTGCAACTGTTCTTCGTTACGGGCACCAATAACGATATTAGCCACCGTGGGGCGTTGCAGCAGCCAGTTCAGCGCCACTTGCGCCACAGTTTTCCCCGTGTCTTTGGCAACAGCATCCAGCGCATCGACCACGTCATACAAATAATCCATCGGCACATTGGGCCCGCCCGCGGCACCGCCTTGGGCAATCCGGCCGTCTTTTATCTCTTGGCCGCGGCGGATCTTACCGGTCAGGCGGCCCCAACCCAAGGGGCTCCAGACCATCGTGCCCAAGCCTTGGTCCTGCGCCGGCGGCATCAATTCATGTTCGTAATCACGACCGACCAGCGAATAATAACCCTGATAGGCGATATAGCGCGCCCAGCCGCGGCGATCAGACTCCGCCAAGGACTTCATCACGTGCCAACCAGAGAAATTGGAACAGCCTATATAGCGGATCTTGCCCTGCCGCACGAGTCCATCAAGCGTGGAAAGGGTTTCCTCGACCGGGGTCAATGCATCGAAAGCATGCATGAAATAAAGATCAATGTAATCGGTACCCAGGCGCTTGAGGCTGTTATCAACCGATTGGATCAGGTGGTAACGTGACGAACCCGCCCCATTGGCATCATCACCAAAGCGAAATGTCGCTTTGGTCGAGAGCAGTACTTTATCACGCGATTGTTTGGCGGCGGTCTTCTTCAGCGCCTCGCCCAGCACCGACTCCGAACTACCTTGCGAGTAAATATCGGCGGTGTCGAAAAAATTGAGACCGTGATCCAGAGACATATCCAGCATCCGGGTGGCCTGGTTGACGTCGGTATCCCCCCATTTGCCAAAAAATTCGTTATTGGGGCCAAAAGTGGCCGTGCCCAGGCTCAAGACCGGCACTTTAAAGCCCGAGCGGCCCAGTAAACGATGTTCCATGAAAATCTCCTTGCTGAAGGATAACGCCGCAGGCCGATATAGGTGCCAATGCCGTCAAATCAATCGGTGTTTTGTTACTGCACTTTGGCGCAAGGATAAACCCGATTGAGCGCCAAAGCCACCGCAGGGGCTGCAATAAAGCCCCCCTGCTCGGGTTTTTGGGCCAGATAGGCCAGCACCTCAATGGCGGCCTCTTCCAATAACAGCTCGGGCGGTAAACAAAAGTCGGTCGAGGGGTTGGTGCCCAGGGACTGCATCACCACATGATAATCAATCACCCCGGCGATATAGCCCATGCAACGGTTAATCTGTTCAGGCGTGCTGCCGACCGCACAGTTTTGCTCTAAATCACTATGGGTCATGAATTGGGCAGCCGCCGTTTGCGGCGCTATCATCAGAGAGAACAGCACAAGAATTATCGAAAACGGCACAGGTTTTCGGCGCGGCGGGCGTGTAAATGAAAAGGTCATCAACCTTCTTTAACGCTTTTTATTGCAGACTGTCGAGAGGGGCGTTATGACGCGGTAGATGTCTCCACACCGCCGCCATCTTAAAAACGAGGATATTATGCAGCTGTTTTCCAAATTCACCGTTTTAGGCATGATCGTTTTTCTGGGGCTGGCCGCCCCTGCCAACCCGGTTTACGCGCAAGTTATTGACGCGGCGGGTGCGGCCCAGGTGAAACAAGCGGTTGATGATGCGCTGAGCTATTACCTGATGGCGGGGGAAAAACAAGGCCAGGGTCTGGCTTTTCGTGGCCCGGTCGAAGTCACCCCCAAGTCTGGTTACTACGAGGTCAGAATTCCGGATGTCAAATTGGGTAACGATACCGACAGCCTCACTGTCGGCACCGTCGTCCTCAACGTCACCCCCGACGCCAATGGCGATTACCGCACGTCGATTGCCCTGCCCCAGCAGATGAGTATGAAAGATAAAGACGGCACCGAGCGTATGACGATCACCCTGGGACAGCAAAAATTTTCTGGTATCTGGCGGCCAGCGTTGAACCTGTTCACCCAGGCGGTCGCCGACTACGGCGATATCGCGGTGAAAATTATCCCGACGCCCGGTGCTGCAGACAGCGGCAGCCCCGTCACCATCACCATCGGCAGCATGAAAACGCAAATCGCTATGCAGCCCGACGGCGAAATGTGGAGCGGCCCGCAAAGCACATCCGTCGCCGATGTCGCCTTTGCCTTTGGCGCCAATGCCACCAACCGCGTCACGCTCGATAAAATGGACGTGGTGGCCAATTACAAGAAAATCGATTTATCGCTGCACAAAAAGCTGCGTGAAGAACTCAAACGCCACATGGGGACGAGCGGCAAAGAACTCTCGCCTGAAGCCGTGCGCGCGGTGATGCAGTCTACTTTCTCCAACCTACAGTCGCTGCCGGAAAATGTTGAAACCAGGCTTAACTTGGCAGGTTTGGACATCAACCTCGCCAAGCAAGACGGCGGAGCGGCAACTGACGCCAGCCCCGCCACCCCTGCGCGGGGGCCGCTTAACTTGCGCCTTGAAAGCGGCAGCAGCGAAAGTAACCTGATCGGCCTTAAAAGCGACAATGGTACGGGGACTGCCAAGTGGCGCCTGCAAGGCTTGAGCGTGCAGGGGATGGATGGCCCGATGACCGGTGCCATCCCGAACGAAGTATCGCTGAATATGACGGCGGGCAGTGTGCCGTTCAAATCCGCTCTTGAAGCTATTCTGAATGCCACTGAAAACGCGTTGACCGCGCAAAGCGAGGCGCAAAGTGCCGCCGAAGCCAAGGCACAGTCGCGGTTGTATGTGCAACAGGCGCTGTCAACCTTGCCGACACTGCTGGCCAAGGCGGGCACCACCTTTGGCATCAGCGATACTTACATGCAGGCACCCGACCTGTCCTCCAGCCTGGACGGTCAGTTGAAAGCGGTCGAGACCTCGCCCTATGCCTTCGCCGGCACGATGACGCTGACGATGACCGGTATGGACGAGCTGATCACCAAACTGCAAGAAATGGCCCGCACCAGTGCCAATCCGCGCGCGGCCGGCTGGGCGCAGATGTTGATCATGATGCAGCTTTCCGGCCAGCAGGACACCACCGCAGAGGGTAAAAGCCGCCGCACCTATGCGATCGAGCTGAAGCCGGACGGCGCTATATCTCTGAATGGTGCTGATCTCGGCGGCATTCTGCCCCGGGGTGCAACGCCGCCAGCGCCGGCGGCAACCGTACCGACGACACCAACGCCTAAACCCTAATTGAGCAGATAAGCGAGCAGGGCATTCAAGCGCTGCCGACCAGCGGCGGTCGCACTGATCACGCGCCCATCGTCGCTTAAGAAACCCCCGTCAATCAAGGCGCGGGCAGCCTCCGGCTTGATGACATCATTGACGGCCACACCGGTCAAAGCTTGAAAGTCATGGTGATTGATGCCTTCTGACAGGCGGAGCCCCATCAGCATCCGCTCGCGCGCGAAGGCATCGTCGGCAATAACTTCAAAAGGCTGGGCGCCGTGGCCCACCGCATTCACCCGCTCCAGCCAGATTTCCGGGGCTCGGTGCATCCGGGTCGCCACCCTTTGCCCATCCGCCAGCGTCAGACGCCCATGCGCGCCGGGGCCGATACCGGCGTAATCGCCGCCGCGCCAATAGACCAGATTGTGCCGCGATGCATCGCCCAGACGCGCGTGGTTGGAAATCTCGTAAGCGGGCAGACCCGCGGCAGCGGTCATTTCCTGCGTCACTTCGTACATGGCGGCACCCGTATCTTCATCGGGCAAAATAATCTCGCCGCGCTGAAACAGGGTGTGAAAGGGTGTCCCCTCTTCGATGGTCAACTGATAAAGCGACAGATGGCCACCTGCCATCGCCAGGGCCTCGTGCAGTTCATCGCGCCAGGCGGCCAGACTCTGCCCTTGCCGCGCATAAATCAGGTCGAAGGAAAAACGCGTAAAGACCTCCGCCGCCATGCGCACGGCGGCTTTCGCCTCCGCAGCACCATGCAGGCGACCCAGCGCTTGCAGATCGGCATCGTTCAACGCCTGCACGCCGACTGACACGCGGTTAACTCCGGCCGTACGAAAGGCGCGGAATTTTTCAACTTCGCTCGAGCCTGGATTGGCCTCGAGGGTGATCTCGGTGCCTTGCGGTATACCCCAAAGGGCATCAATCGCCTCGATGATGGCGGCCGTCGTGCCGGGCAGCATCAGCGATGGTGTCCCGCCGCCAAAAAAAACCGACAGCACCTCACGCGGGCCGGTGAGGCTGCGCAGATGTTGCAGCTCGCGCAGATAGGCGTCACGCCAGGCCGTATGATCGACGCTCTCGCGCACATGACTGTTGAAATCGCAATAGGGGCACTTCTTGGCGCAGAAGGGCCAATGCACATAGATGGCAAGAGATTCGGGTGTGGGCAGCGGGATGATCATCAGGATTTATATACCCAACAAATTGATTCTTATGCCTTAATTTTAAAAAACTTGCCCCCTTGCGCGCCTATGTTATGAATAAAATCGTTACTTCACTTTTACAGCACAAAAAGGAATCCCCATGAAAAACGCCCGCCTTGCTCTGGCTGCTCTTTTCAGCGCCACCGCCCTTAGCGCTTGCACCGACAACAAAGGTGCGCAAGAAGCGCTGACCAAAGCCGGTTACACAGATATTGAAACCACGGGTTATAAAATGTTTGCCTGTAGCGAAGATGACAACTTTGCCACCGGCTTCCGTGCCCGCAACGCGCGCGGCCAGGTTGTCGAAGGCACCGTCTGTGGGGCTGTATTCAAGGGCAGCACCATCCGCTATTAAGCGGCTTTAAGCTTAAAGCATTTTTCCCGGATGGCTGCAAAGGCCCGGGCGCGATGGCTGATGGCGTTCTTTTCAACCTCGGCCATTTCCGCATAGGTCCGCACGGAGTCTTCGTCGGGCTTAAAAATGGGGTCATAGCCATGGCCGGTGGTGCCGCGCGGTGGCCAAACAATCTGGCCGGGCGCCCGTCCCTCGACCCATTCGGTATGGCCATCCGGCCAGGCCAGCATGATGACGGAAATAAAATGCGCCCGGCGATTGCCAGCAGCCCAGGCATCGGCCCCGCCGAGTTTATCCAGCATGGCAGCGCGGACTTTGTCGATGGCCAGTGAAAAGTCGCGGGCTTCTTCGGCCCAATCGGCCGAATAGACGCCGGGGGCACCGTCCAATACATCAACACAAAGCCCACTGTCATCCGCCAGCGCGGGCAGCCCCGTCCCCTTGGCCGCATAAAGCGCCTTGATGGTGACGTTTTCTAAAAAAGTGGTACCCGTTTCATCGGGTGACGCCAAGCCATGGTCGCCCGCTGTCGTCAGCTGCAGCGGCGTCATGCCGAACAGCTGTTTGAATTCAGCCAACTTGCCACGGTTATGGGTGGCAATGACCAAGCGGTCGCCGGTGAAAAGCCGTGGGGACATGGGTAAAGCCTCCGCGTGCTGCTTCATGATTTATGCGGTGGCTTGGGCTGGAGGGACGGCTTCTTATCTACCGCATCTTCGAAGCCTGCCAACTTACCTCTATTCTTTGCATAGGTCAGCACATTTTCTGATACTGGCACGCCAGCAGCGCGCAGGCGACGAATTGCCTGGGTATTCGCTTCAATTGCCTCGGCATTATTGGCTGTATGTCGGGTCAAAAGTGGCGCATAGATTTCATCGGCGCATTTAGTCACATCTGCGCCGCGCGCCACCAAGAGATCGAAGATATCATCGCGCTCGCAGCGGACAGCCAGTGCCAAATTGTTTCTAAACATATCATAAATGTAATTAGGATCGGCGCCAGCGTCGAGGAAATGAGCGACAAGCGCGGTATTACCCGTATAAATCGCTTTAGCCAGATGGTAGCTGGCATCGGCCCCGCGCGAGAGCAGATAGTCGATCTTGGTCAGATCTTTTTCCTGCACGGCGATAGACATCGCACGCGGGAATTCGTACTTGCTGTCCAGAACCGCATCCGCCGTGGCACCATAGCGCCAGGCCGCTTCGGCAATGCGGTAATGCCCGTGAATCACCGCCTCGTCAAAACAGCGGTACATCGAGTCGTGGCTGGCAGGCGTCTCGCGGCGGCCAGTGACGCGTTCATAGGGCTTCACCTGCAGAATATCAATCATACGGTTAAACGCGGTCAGGCGGCCATAGCGGCCGATACTGCGGAAAGCGTCGTCTTTATTGATATACTGCCAAGTGGTCGTCCAGTCGCCGCTGTTGATGGCCTCGAGTGTCGCATCAATGCGCCAGCGTTTGCCACGTGCCAATTCCTGCTGCAGGATGGCATTCAGCTTGTAGCCGGGCTGACCTTGCAGGCGCGCCACCATATGTTTGTAGCGCAGCTGATCTTGATAGGGACGTTTTTTACCGGGTAGGTTCGACATGGTTAAATTCCTTTTACTAAAATTATTGAAGAGCTTCTTTTTGTTTTTTGACCAGCTGCGCAATGCCAATGCGGGCGAGCGCCAGCATCTGGTTAAACTGGTCCTCGCCAAAAGCGCGTTGTTCGGCGGTCGCCTGGACTTCGACCAGACCACCCTGGCCGGTAATGACGAAATTGGCGTCAGCGCCAGCGGTTGAATCTTCGGGATAGTCCAAATCTAACACCGCCATGTCGTTCCAAATGCCGCAGGAGATAGCAGCCACATGATCGATCAGCGG
>JAIXUW010000230.1 GCA_027483355.1 Alphaproteobacteria bacterium | reverse complement strand
TCCTACGATGACCGCCCCAAGCGGTCCTATGACGACCGTCCGAAACGCGACTTTGGCGATCGTCCCAAGCGTGATTTTGGCGACAAGAAATTCGCCGGTAAAAAGTTTGATGACCGTCCCAAGCGCGACTATGCGCCACGGGCTGAACGTGCCCCCGCTTCGGATGAGACACGCGGCAAGCTGAAATCGGCGCGGTCAAGCTTTGGCAGCCCCTCGCCTTTCTTTTTGTACGGCGTCCATGCGGTGACACAAGCGTTGCTGAATGAACAACGCCACCACAACCGCCTGCTGGCCACCGAAAAAGGCCTGGCGGCGATTGAAAAAACCATCAAGAAGGCGGAGAAAGAGGGCCGTGCCCTGCCCCCCGTCACGCTGGTGGAATCAGAAGACATCGATCGCCTGCTGCCGCGCGACGCTGTGCATCAGGATATTTTGTTAGACACTCAGCCGCTCGAAGAAGTTTTCCTGCCCGATGTTTTGCTGCACGCGGAAAAAGACTCCTGCATTTTGGTCCTCGACCAGGTGACCGACCCGCACAACGTGGGCGCTATCATCCGTTCAGCCGCCGCCTTTGGGGCCATTGCGGTCGTGGTACAAAAACTGCACGCCCCCGATATTACCGGCACGCTGGCGAAATCGGCGTCAGGCGCGGTCGAACACGTACCGCTAGTGCGCGAAGTAAACCTGAGCCGCGCCATCGAATCCCTGCAAGAAGCGGGCTTTACCTGCATTGGCTTGGCCGAGCGCGGCGAGATCACGTTGGCGGGCACCAAACCCAAAGGCAAGATCGCCATTGTGCTGGGTGCCGAGGGTGATGGTCTCCGCCGTCTGGTGGCCGAGAAATGCGATATGCTGGCGAAACTCCCCACCATGGGCGAGATTGCCAGCCTCAACGTCTCGAACGCGGCGGCGATTGCGCTGTATGAGCTGGCGCGGCTCAAGGGCTGATCACGCGGGTTTTTAGGGCCGGAACAGGCTAGACATTGCCGCGCATAAACGGCAATCTAGCTTATGTTCCTCAGCACCTATCATCTCAGGCGGGCGGCCCCTATGGACGAAACTGCGCGTAATGCCGAATTGTTTTTGGTCGATGGCTCGGGCTTTATTTTCCGCGCCTATCACGCGCTCCCCCCCTTGAACCGCCCCGATGGCACGCCGGTGGGGGCCGTGCTGGGTTTCACCAATATGCTGGTGAAACTCGTCACCGATATGCACGTGCCCAATATCGCTGTCATCTTTGACGCGGCCCGGCAGAATTTCCGTTACGATATTTACGCCGAATACAAAGCCAACCGGTCGGAGACGCCCGAAGACCTGATCCCGCAATTCCCGCTGATCCGCGAGGCCACCGCCGCCTTTGCCATCCCCTCTATCGAAAAAGAAGGCTATGAGGCGGATGACCTAATTGCCACCTATGTGCGCCTGGCCCGGGCCGAGGGCCGCGCTGTTACCATCGTTTCATCCGACAAAGACCTGATGCAATTGGTCGGCGGCAATGTACGAATGTTCGACCCCATGAAAAACAAATACATGGGCGAGGCCGAGGTGTTTGAAAAATTCGGCGTGACGCCCGACCGGGTGGTCGATGTCCAAGCACTGGCCGGTGACAGCGTCGATAACGTGCCGGGCGTGCCGGGCATTGGCCTGAAGACCGCCGCGCAATTGATCAATGAATATGGCGACCTGGAAACGCTGCTGGCACGCGCGGGCGAGATCAAGCAACCCAAGCGCCGCGAAGCCCTGATTGAACACGCCGAAAATGCGCGTATTTCAAAAAAACTGGTGGCGCTGGATGCCCATGTGGAGACGCCGCTGGGCCTTGCCGATTTGAAAATGGCGGTACCGGCGCGCGATAAACTGTTCGGCTTTTTGACGCAGCAAGGTTTTCGCAGCGTACTGACCCGCATGGAAAAGCAGTATGGCGGTGGTGGTACAACGGCACCAATCGCGCCGCCCGCCGCCAATGACCCCGCCCCCCGTGTGATAGCTGGCACGGATAGAAAAGACTACACGCTGGTGCAGGACGAAGCGACGCTGCAGCAGTGGGTTGCCCGCGCCATCGCCAAAGGCCGCGTGGCGGTCGATACCGAAACGACGCATCTCACCCCCAGCATGGCCAAGCTGGTGGGCGTGTCGCTATCGGTGGAGGCGGGTGAGGGCTGCTATATTCCGCTGGGTCCTCGCGACGCGCAAGGCTATGCCGAAAGCTTTGATTTCGCCATGACGGACAAACCCGCCGATAAGGCGGATCTGCGCCAGATTCCCATGGACCGCGCCATCGCGCTTTTAAAACCGATGCTGGAAGACCCGAGCGTTCTTAAAATCGGCCATAACATCAAATACGATATGCAGATGTTTTTGCAGCATGGCGTGCGCGTGACGCCCTATGATGACACCATGCTGCTCTCTTATGTTCTAGATGGCGCCAGCCACGGCCACGGCATGGATGAACTGGCAGAATTGCTGCTGAACCACACGACCATCCCCTTCGCCGAAGTGGCGGGCAGCGGTAAAAATCAGGTGACCTTTGATCTGGTGCCGCTGGACAAGGCGCGTGACTATGCCGCCGAGGATGCCGATATTACGCTGCGGCTGCATGACGCGCTGAAACCGCGCCTGACAACGGACCGTATGGCCACCGTTTACGAGACGCTGGAGCGGCCGATTGCCACTGTCATTGCCGACATGGAATATACCGGCGTGAAGATCGACCCCGCGTTCCTGCGCAGCCTGTCCAATACCTTTGGCCAGCAGATCATGGAACTTGAAAGCGCCATCCACAAGGAAACCGGCGTTGCCTTTAACATCGGGTCACCCAAGCAGATGGGCGAAGTGCTCTTTGGCACCCTGGGCCTGCCGGGCGGGCGCAAAACCAAGATGGGCGTTTATTCGACCAGCGCCGACGTGCTAGAGGAATTGGCCGAGCAAGGCCATACGGTGGTTGAAAAAATCCTTGAATGGCGCAGCCTGTCGAAACTGAAAAGCACCTATGCGGACTCGCTGCCCGAAGCGATCAACCCACGCACCGGCCGCCTGCACACGTCGTTTTCGCTGGCGGGTACCTCGACGGGGCGCCTCGCCTCATCGGACCCGAACCTACAAAATATCCCCATCAAGACCGAACAGGGCCGCCTGATCCGCCGCGCTTTTGTCCCCGCCGAGGGTTACACGTTGTTATCGGCCGATTACAGCCAGGTTGAATTGCGCCTGGCCGCCGAGATGGCCGATATCAAGGCGTTGAAGCAAGCTTTCCTGGATGGTGTCGACATTCACGCGGCGACCGCTTCCCAGGTTTTCGGCGTGCCGCTTGACCAGATGACGCCCGATATTCGCCGCAATGCCAAGGCGATCAACTTTGGTATCATTTACGGCATCAGCGGCTTTGGTCTTGCCAAACAGCTGGGCATTCATCAGGGCGAAGCCGCGCAGTACATCAAGCAATATCTGGCGCGCTTTCCTGAACTCAAAGACTTCATGGAGAGAACCAAGCTTGAAGCGCGCGAGAATGGCTATGTGAAGACCCTCTATGGCCGCAAATGCTTTATCCGTGGCATCAACGATAAAAACCCGGCCTTCCGCGCCGGGGCCGAACGCCAGGCCATCAACGCGCCGCTGCAGGGTACCGCCGCCGATATCATGAAGCGCGCGATGATTGCCCTGCCCGGGGCTTTACGCGACGCCGGTCTGGGTGCCCGTATGCTGGTGCAGGTGCATGACGAATTGCTGTTCGAAGTGCCGCTGACTGAGAAAGACGCCACCGCCGAACTGGTCAAACGCGTGATGACCGCGGCCGGCACGGGATTGTCGCTGCCGCTTGCCGTCGAAGCTGGCTTTGGCAACAACTGGGCCGAGGCGCATTAAAGCGCATTAACACGCCGTAGACCAGACCCCGCCCTCTCGGCGGGGTGGCGTTAGGACGAAATAATCACCTCGCCCTGATATTCATAGGCGATGGCGTAGAAGCCGATGTTGGCGTCTTTTCGAATGCCAGGGTTTGTATTAGGCACATCCCCAAAAATGGCTGAGTCAGAAATAATTTCTGCACTGCCCAAAAAGTCTCCATCAATACCTTCGATACCCTGATTATAACTACGGTTATATGCGTCCATAGCCAAAATAGCTTTAAAAAGATCGTTACTCATTGTCCGATTGCTCCAAAGTCAGAAGGTAAAAGGCGGCGTGGATCACTATATTTGAGCGATTTAAACCAATTCATGTATTCATTAATAGGCTGGTAAGAGGGTAAATACCTCTCAACCACGCCCGTCGTCACAGGCTCGCGGGTCATTTCAATGGTGACGGATTTCAGACTGACGCCATCGCCAAAGGCCCTGGCAAAGCGATCTTCATATAAACAAAACTTCATAGGGTGCGGGTTCGGCTCAGGGCAAGCCTTCACATCCAGCAGATTTTCCACCGTCTTTGGGTCCGACGGATCGCGAAACCGAACGAACATGGGGTAGTAAGCCTCATCCAGTTCAACCGGCCCCGCTTCAAGATTGCTGTAGTAACGAATATAGCCAGGCGTATCAATTGGCCGAGGGGCCGGAAAAGCCTCGGTCACTATATAGTGTCCACCATCTACGCCATGTTTGTATGTCTTGTTCAACCCGTACAAAACGCCGCGCTGCCCCAGATCCACGACGACAGCTTCACCCCGCGGCATATTTATCGCCAGATCGGAGGATGTAAAAATTGACCTGAATTTTTCTGCCCGCACTTCCCGCACAGCACTGCCAGTCTTCACACCTTCAGGCGTATCAACCGCGACGGTCAATTTGTAACGCCATGCGCCACTTGGATAAGCGATGCCCCAGGCCATTTTTGTCGCGACAACAATCCCCGCTACAAGCAACAATCCCTTGACCCACTTCGGCAGTTTGTTGGGCATCGCGGGCGGTCCTTTTGCTGCGGGTCGATATGAAGGCATAAAAAATCGCCCGGTCCTAAAGCAGGAGGGGCGAGAGGGATTATTGCATTTTTGGCAGGACGCGGCAGCTCTGCTGATTTTTACGTAATCCATCCGCTTGCCATCCCGCAGCGCATCAAATAGACTGGCGCTGTCTTTGTCCCGCCGCCCCCGCAGGAGCCCCCGCCATGAACAGCCCCGCCCCGAAAAGATTCATCGTTTCCTGGGACCAGTTTCACCGCGACAGCAAGGCGCTGGCCTGGCGGTTGGTGGAAAAAGACAACGCCTGGCAGGGCATCATCGCCATAACCCGTGGCGGC
>JAIXUW010000345.1 GCA_027483355.1 Alphaproteobacteria bacterium | reverse complement strand
CAGACGGCGGGGGTCACCCGCGATGACGCTCTTATTCCCAATCAACATACCGCCCGAAGCTCATGGAAAGAAAAAGAAAAGCTCACCGAGCTGCATTACAACCCGCAAGGCAATCTGCTCAAGATGACCACCCAGGAAAGCGGCAAAACCAAAACCGAACGCGACATTAAAAAAGAACTCTCCGCCGACAGCGTTGATCTTTTGACCGGCACCCTCTTGATGATCCAATCGGCGCGGCTGACCGATACTTGCAAAGGCAGCTTTCCGGTGTTTGATGGCAAGCGCCGCTATAACCTGACCCTTTATGGTGGCGGCATGGATGAAGTCAGAAAAAGTGATTATTCAATATTCTCTGGCCCCGCCCTCAAGTGCTTCCTGAGGGTTGAACCGGTGGCAGGCTTTGTCAAAAAGGACGAAAAGCGCGGCTGGATGGCCGTACAAAATCACACCCTGGCCCGTAAAAAACCACCCACCATCTGGTTTGCCGCCCTGCAAAAAGGCGGGCCGGTGGTGCCGGTACGCATGGAAATCAACAGCAGCTATGGGGCGGCCGTCGCCCACCTCACCGCTGGCAAAGATAACATCGCCAAGAAATAAGGCCGCCGCCACCCGCCAGACACCGCAACCAGCGGAGATGCGTTTCGCGATTAAGCCTGGCGCCCGCCCCGGTTGAGCGGCTGGCCAGCGGCCGGACGCCAGAGGGGCCAGCCCTTCAAAATGTTACCCTTTGCAATAATCTTTGTCTTGATCGCAACCCCGCCAACCGCGAAGGTGTGGGATAGAAATCTGCCTTCATAAAGTGCTGGAAAGTATTATGACTTCTGCATCCCTCGCCTGTATTATCCTCGCCGCTGGCAAAGGCCAGCGGATGCAATCTGACCTGCCCAAACCTTTGCACCCCGTTGCGGGCCGCGCCATGCTGGCCCATGTGATTGCCGCCGCCGAAAGTTTGTCGCCCGAGCGTATCGTGGTGGTCACCGGCCCCGATATGCCGCAGGTGGTGGCGGCGGCCGCACCCCATCGCACCGCTATTCAAACCGTGGCCAACGGCACCGGTGGCGCTGCCCTCGCCGCCCGCGAGGCACTCGCAGGTTTTAACGGTGATATTCTGGTGCTGTTTGGCGATGCACCGCTGGTCACCGCCGACACGCTCAGCCGTTTGGTCGATGCACGCCGTGGCCTGCCCGCTGTCGGCGTGGTTTATGCCGCTTTCAATACCACCGACCCCAAACGTTACGGCCGTATGGTGATGGGCGATGATGGCAGCCTCAGCCGCATCTTTGAATATAAGGACGCAACCGAGGCCGAGCGCGCCATCACCCTGTGCAACGGCGGCATCCTCTGCGCCGACGGCGAAAAGTTGTTCGATTGGCTGTCGCAAGTGGGCAACGACAATGCGCAGGCTGAATACTACCTGACCGATCTGCCGCAGATTGCCCGGCGCGACAACCGCATCACCCGTATCGTCGAAGTCGAGGCATCCGAGATGGAAGGTGCCAATACCCGCGTCGAACTGGCGCAACTAGAATCCCTGATGCAACAGCGCCTGCGCGAACAGCATATGCTGGCTGGCGCCACCCTGATTGATCCAGCCAGCGTGTTTTTCAGCTATGACACCGTCATTGGCCGTGATGTCCTGATTGAACCAAACGTGTTTTTCGCCCCCGGTTGTCGCGTCGCCGATCACGCTGTTATTCATGCCTATAGCCACCTCGAAGGTGCCCATATCGGTGAAGGTGCCCATATCGGGCCTTTCGCGCGTCTGCGCCCTGGCAGTAAGATCGGCCCCGCCGCCAAGATTGGTAACTTCGTCGAGACCAAGAATGTGACGATGGGTCAGGGCGCCAAGGCATCGCACCTTTCTTATCTGGGTGATGCCGAGATTGGCAGCCGCGCCAATATCGGCGCTGGCACCATCACCTGTAATTATGATGGCTTTAACAAGGCAAAGACGGTGATCGGCGAAGAAAGCTTTATCGGCTCGAACACCGCCCTCATCGCCCCTGTCACCATCGGTCCCGGCGCCTATATCGGTGCGGGTAGCGCCATTTATGAAGATGTGGCGGCTAATGCCCTGTCGCTGACGCGCGCGCCGCAACTGCATAAAGATGGCTGGGCGATTGAATACAAGCGCCAGAAAATGAAAGATAAAAATAGCAAGGAGTAGCACCTATGTGCGGCATCGTCGGCATCGTCAGTCCGGATAAAAACGTCTCTACCCTCTTGGTCGAAGGCCTCAAACGCCTTGAATACCGAGGCTATGACAGCGCTGGTATCGCCACCCTGACCGATGGCAAGCTCGAGCGCCGCCGGGCCGAGGGCAAGCTGGTCAATCTCGCTGACCGCCTGACCCGCGAACCGCTGAGCGGCACTGTCGGGATTGGCCATACCCGCTGGGCCACGCATGGGGGTGCGGTTGAGAAGAACGCGCACCCGCATATCACCGACGAGGTGGCCGTGGTCCACAACGGCATCATCGAGAATTATCAGGAACTCAAAGCCGAACTGGAAAAATCACAATTCCGTTTTGAGTCCGACACCGACACCGAAGTCATCGCTCATCTGGTGACACATTATCTCCGCCAGGGACAAAAACCGCAGGATGCCGTCGACAGCGCGCTTGTCCGTCTCAAAGGCGCCTTTTCCATCGCCTTGATTTTCCGTGGCGAACAAAACCTGATGATCGGCGCCCGCTTTGGCACACCGCTGGCGGTGGGTTACGGCGACGGCGAGATGTATCTGGCATCCGACTCCTATGCCCTCGCCCCCCTCACCAGCAAAATCTGTTTCCTGGAAGATGGCGACCGCGTCACTCTGTCCACCGCCGGGGCCGTCATCCGCGATATGCAGGGCAAAGTCGCTAACCGCGAAATCCGCGTCACCGCCCAATCCGGCGCCATCATGGGCAAGGGCAGCTATCGCCACTTCATGCTGAAAGAAATTCACGAACAACCCGCCGTGATTGGCGAAACGCTCAACACCTTTATCAACCCGGCCACCGGCCATATTACCCTGCCCGCCGATGTGACGACCCTGGCCAAGGCGCCGCGCATCACCATCATCGCCTGCGGCACCGCTTATCTGGCGGGTTTTGTCGCCAAATACTGGCTGGAACAACTGGCGCGCATTCCGGTCGAAATCGACATCGCTTCCGAATTCCGCTACCGCGAAGCACCGATGCCAAAAGGCGGCGCTGCCATTTTTATTTCCCAATCGGGCGAGACGCTCGACACCCTCGAAGCGCTGCGCTACGCCAAACGCCAAGGCCAGTCGATTTATTCCATTTTGAATACGATCGAAAGCACCATCGAGCGTGAAAGCCATCATGTGCTGCGCACCCTGGCAGGCCCGGAAATCGGCGTTGCCTCGACCAAGGCTTTTACCACGCAGCTGACCACTCTTGCCTGCCTTGCCGTGGCGCTGGCGCGTGAAAACGGTCAGATTGACGCTGTGCGCGAAAAAGAGCTGACCGACGCTTTACGCGAACTGCCCGCCCGCATTGCGGCGGTGCTGGGCCATGACGACGCCATCAAGGCCATTGCCAAAGATCTCGCCGAGGCGCGCGACGCGCTTTATCTGGGACGCGGCACCGCCTATCCCATCGCGCTTGAAGGAGCGTTGAAGCTCAAAGAAATTTCGTATATTCACGCCGAAGGCTACGCTGCGGGCGAAATGAAACACGGCCCCATCGCGCTGATCGACGAAAACGTGCCGGTGATCGTCATCGCCCCGCACGATCATTTGTTTGAAAAAACCGCCGGTAACGCGCAGGAAGTCATGGCGCGCGGCGGTAAGGTCTTGCTGATTTCCGATGCCGAAGGAATTGCCAAACTGAAGGACCAAGCCACCTGGACCATTGAAATGCCCAAGGT
>JAIXUW010000024.1 GCA_027483355.1 Alphaproteobacteria bacterium | reverse complement strand
TCGCTTCGCATTTCTTCATGAATACGCCGCCCCTGGTCTAACAGGTGATAGCCATCGCAGCATAAGCGGGGCATATGTTATCGCCTTGACAAACCTAGATAAATCCCGTCTTATCATATAAATCCATAACTTTTCCAAACGCTGATGGCCATTCATCGATATTTATATCTGGCACTGATTGTGCTGTTTGTATGCTGGGCGCCCGCCGCCGAGGCAGGTGACGTGCCGGCCAGCGCTGACCCCAGCCGCCAAAGCCTGCCGACCGCCCCGGTCCTCGCACCCCAACCGTTGTCGGAAGCGCCGCGGGCTCTTGGGGGTAGCCCCAACTTATCTCCCGCCGTTGCCAGCCAACGTTTTACATTGAAGAGCGTTGCCTTCACAGGCGCCACCGCTTTTGCGCTGGCAGAGCTGCAGGCGCCCTTTCAACCGCTGATCGGTCGCGAGATCACGGTGGCCGAGCTGTTTGCCATCTTGGCGCAGGTCCAGCAACTTTATCTCGATGCCGGCTACACGCTGTCACGCGCATCCATCCCGCAGCAAGATATCGCTGCGGGTCATGTAAATATCGATGTGCTGGAAGGCTACGCCGCCGAAGTGAGCATTGATCCCGCTCTTGCAAGCAGCCCCCTGGTGCAAGAGGTTGCGCGGGAGATTACAGCCATGCACCCGCTGAATGTGCACCGTCTTGAACGGCTGATGTTAATCCTGGCTGCCCGTCCCGGTTTGGAAACTGCGGCGGTGCTGGCCCCCATGACTGAGCAAAACAGCCCGCCTGGCGCCATTCAGGTGGTCATGCAAAAGCAACCATCCAAAGAACGTCAGCTGCATGTACAGATCAACAACCATGGGTCTAATTTTCTGGGGCCCTGGCGGAGCGATGCCGGCTGGCGTGAATACCGTGTCTTTGGCAGCGATGCCGATGTCGGCTTTGCGCTTGGGGCAACTCCCGGCAGTAACGAGCTCAGGCAGGCCTCGCTCGAAGTGGCGGCCCCTCTCTTTGGTGCGTCCGGCACCATGCTGCGCGCCACCGCCGGACGTACGCTCACTTTCCCGGGCGAGAACCTCAAGACGCTTGATGTCAAGGGTGCATCGAATAGTCTGGGCATTCAAATTGATCATCCGCTGATTTTGCAGCGTGATAAACGCCTGAGTATCGGTGCTGCCTTTGACTATCAGAATATCGCCACCGACCTGCTCCAGGACCGTATTTTTGATGACCGTCTGCGTACCGCGACACTCAGCGGTAACTATAGTTTCTATGATGACTGGGCCGGCAGTAACACGCTGGATCTCTTTTATCGCCAGGGCTTTGATATTCTGGGTCCGCGTACCGATGCGGCCAATAATTTATCGCGCGTTGAAGGCAAAAGTACTTTCAAAAAAATTGCGGGCAGCATCAACCGCGTACAGCCGATAGCCTCCGGTGTCGATGTGCTGGCAGCGGTCGAGGGCCAATATGCCTGGGATCCGCTCCTCTCGGCGGAAGAATTCGGTTATGGCGGCAGCGATGTGGGGCGTGCCTATGACGCCTCGGAGCTGGTGGGTGATCGGGGTATCGCTGCCATCGTCGAGTTGCGCTATACGGTACAACCGACCTGGCTCTCGGAGACAATCTTACAGCCGCACGCCTTTTATGATATCGGCAAGGTTTGGAATATTGATCCTTCTGCGCGTGATAAAGCCTCGGCAAGTTCCGGCGGGCTGGGCGTGCGCTTTGTCCTGCCGCAGGGCACCAGCGGTAGTTTGTCAGCGGCAGTGCCCTTAACGCGCCCGATTGACGCCCCGCCCAATTATGCCGACGAAGATGGGCCACGCATTTTATTCAGCCTGCGGCAGGATTTTTAAAAATATATAGCGTAATCAATAGCTTGAATGAAAAATGTCATAATCTAAGTGAAAAACGAAGAGATCGTTAATTTTATATTAAAGTCTGCATAATAGAATAAAAGATGAAGACGTATGTATTTACATTAGGCCAGTGCAGGAATGTTGCCTTTTTTGCGGACTTCTACCGCCCTTGCAGTGATCGCCATCTTGGGGTGTCATCCGGCTTTTGCCGCACCTGAGGGTGGGCTGGTGGTGGGCGGCAGCGCCACCATCGAGCAAGCCGGCAGCACCACCACCATTCGCCAATCGACGCAGCGTGGCATCATCAACTGGAACAGCTTTGATGTGGGGGCGGGCGAGACGGTCGACTTTCAGCAGCCCGGCCGCAGCAGCATTACCGTCAACCGTATCTTTGACAGTAAAGCATCCCAGATCAATGGCCATATCAAAGCCAATGGCAATATCATGCTGCTCAACAGCAACGGTGTACTGTTTGGCAATAGCGCCCAGGTCGATGTGGGTGGACTGGTCGCCAGCAGCGGCGATCTGATCAATCCGAATGAATTTATGACAGGTGCCGCCGCCCAATTGGCCGGCGGTACCCTTGATGCCAGCATCATCAATGAGGGCCGTATCACCGCCGCCGAGGCGGGGCTGGTTGGCCTGATTGCACCCAACGTGCGCAACGACGGCGTCATCGCGGCACGCTTGGGCACCATTAGCCTGGCGGGTGGAAATCTCACGACGTTTGATCTGGCAGGCGATGGCCTGATCAGTATTGCCGTCAGCGACGATGTGCTGGCCATGACCGTGACCAACGCGGGCGCTATCCAAGCCGATGGCGGCCATATACAGCTGACCGCCGCCGCTGCGCGCGATCTAGTTGAGAGTCTTATCGTGAATAGCGGTACGATCGCCGCCGCCACGGTTGCAGGGCAAAAAGGCAGCGTTGCCCTTAAGGGCGAGGGTGCGGTCATTCAGAATACCGGCGCTATCCACGCGGATGGTAACGCGGCGCTTGATGGTGGCAGCGTTGCGATTGAAGGGAAGTTTGTTTCCCTGGGTGGCGACATCAGCGCCAACGGTAAAGACGGTGGTGATATTACCATCAACAGCGCCGCCACTCTCTCCCTCGCGGGCAGCATCCAGGCCGAAGGTATCAATGGTAACGGCGGTACAGTCGAGATCAACGGCGGTGGCAATACCTGGGAGACCTCTACCAGCCGCATCAGCACCAGCGGTAAAGTTGACGGCGGCCTGATGCGTATCTTCAGCGCCTATAACCATGTCTCGTCCGGTCAGTATGTGTCGGTGGGCGACACCGGCCGTGGCGGCAACATCGACATCAGTGCGGGCAGCGTCAAAATGCTCAGCGCCAGCGTCGATGCCTCGGGTGCGCGCGCCGGCGGCCAAATCCGCATCGGCGGCGAATATCAGGGTGGTAAGAACCTGCCCCTCGACCGCGACGAAGTCCCCAATGCGCAGATCGTTACCCTTGACCGCACCACGCGCCTGCGCGCTGACGGCGAAGATACCGACGGCGATGGTGGCACCATCATTGTCTGGTCGGATGTGGATACCATGGCGCTGGGCAGCATCTATGCGCGTCCCGGTAGCCTTGGTACCGGTGGCTTTGTCGAAGTATCCTC
>JAIXUW010000341.1 GCA_027483355.1 Alphaproteobacteria bacterium | reverse complement strand
GCGAAGGCAACCGCGTATTCTGCCTCGGACATCAGGTCGGGCTTAACCTGTTGCGCTGATAAATCATTGAATATTTTTGTATGATGGGTATCTGTCATCGGTTTTAAACCGCCATCTTCACAACGCTCATTTGTAAACAGCATTAACACATCCGTCAATATTATGAAAACATAACAAGAGGATGTTAATATGTCAATGATTATTTAGTTATTGATATTAGACGTTAAACCGGAACAGCATGATATCGCCGTCCTTGACGACGTATTCTTTGCCTTCCTGGCGCATTTTACCGTTTTCCTTGGCGGCCTGTTCCCCGCCCAGGTTCATGTAATCATTGATATCAATGGTCTCGGCGCGGATAAAGCCGCGCTCGAAATCGGTATGGATGACGCCCGCAGCCTGCGGCGCCTTGGTGCTGCGGCGAATGGTCCAGGCGCGCGCTTCTTTGGGGCCGACAGTAAAGAACGTGATGAGATCCAAAAGCTTATAGCCCTCGCTGATCACCCGGTTGAGGCCGGGTTCTTCGAGACCCATGGTGGAAAGGAACTCGAGCTTTTCCTCATCGCTGCTCAATTGTGCAATTTCAGACTCGATGGCAGCACAAATAATGACGTGACCCGCATCTTCCGCTTTGGCCATTTTGGCCACCGCCTCGGTATGCTTGTTGCCTTTTTCAACGTCGCTTTCCAGGACGTTGCAGACATATAAAACGGGCTTTGATGTGAGTAGCCCCATCTGGCCATACCATTTTTGCTCGTCTTCATTGGCCAGTTCGACAATACGCACAGGCTTGCCCTCTTGCAGGACAGCGAGGCATTTTTCCATGACAGTGACTTGAACAGCGGCATCCTTGTCGCCACCCTTGGCTTTTTTGCGCAAAGGATCGACGCGTTTTTCTAGGCTTTCCAGATCGGCAATCATCAATTCGGTTTCGATGATTTCTTTGTCGCGCACCGGATCGGTCGAGCCTTCAACGTGGGTGATGTTCTCATCTTCAAAACAGCGCAGCACGTGCAAGATGGCATCGGTCTCGCGGATATTGGCCAGAAACTGGTTACCCAAACCTTCGCCCTTCGATGCACCCCGCACCAAACCCGCGATGTCGACGAATTCAAGCTGAGTCGGTACGATGCTGGCCGATTTGCCAATCGCGGCGATTTTGTGCAAACGGGTGTCGGGGACGGCCACGCGGCCGACGTTCGGCTCGATCGTGCAAAATGGATAGTTGGCTGCCTGTGCTGCCGCCGTTGCCGTCAGGGCGTTGAAAAGTGTTGATTTGCCAACGTTTGGCAGGCCCACAATACCGCAGTTAAATCCCATGACCTTGTTCCTTTGTTTCTTCTTTGGTTTCTTTTGGTCCGATAAGCGGCCGCATGGCTTCGGCCACGCGCGTCATCATTAAATCGATCTTGTTCTCGATGATCAAGGGGGCTTCGCGCGCCACTTCATCCAGCAGTTTTTCCAGCCATGCCGCGTCGTTTTTTTCAAACGGGTGCAGCACATAGGAGCTGACCATTTCAGGCCGTCCCGGATGGCCAATGCCCAAACGCACGCGCCAGTAATCAGAGCCGATGTTTTGGTCAATCGACTTGATGCCGTTGTGCCCGCCCGACCCACCGCCTTTTTTAGCACGGCTTTTCCCCGGGATCAGATCAAGCTCGTCATAGAAAACGACGATGTTCTCAGGGGCGATTTTGTAGAAAGCCATCGCGGCTTGCACCGAAGTGCCCGACAGGTTCATAAAGGTCTGCGGTTTCAGTGCGAGAACCTTCTGACCGTTCAATTCGCCCGTGGCCACCTCCCCCTGAAATTTTTTGGACCAAGCCGAAAAAGAATGGCGGCGGACGATTGCGTCCACCGCCATAAATCCGATGTTGTGCCGGGTATTCTCGTACTTCTGGCCTGGATTGCCCAATCCGACAAAAAGCCACATACGCGTTTACCCAATCACGATCCGACCTTATTTCTTTTTCGCTGGAGCCGCAGCCTTGGCAGGCGCTGCTGCCTTAGAAGGTGCAGCAGCGGCAGCAGGTGCAGCAGCAGCCGGCTCTTCCGCCTTCGCAGCCGATGGTGCCACGATGGTGATAACCGTTGTGTTGGTATCCAGCAGCGTTTTGACATTCTTGGGCAGCTTGAGATCGGCGATACGAAGGCCCGAGCCAATTTCAAGACCGGTCAGGTCAACGGTAAAGTCTTCCGGAATATCGGTCGCCGGGCAGGCAACTTCCAATTCGTGGTGAACGATGTTGACAGTACCACCTTTGACAACGCCGGGCGCGCCGCGCTCGTTCGTCACTTTGATGGGCACGGCCACGGTAATGGTGGTTTTTTCCGATACGCGCAGGAAATCGGCGTGTTCGGGGCGATCCGTCACAGGGTTCAATTGAACGTCGCGGGGCAGGACCAGGTGTTTCTGGCCGCCGACTTCAACTTCGCACAACTGCGTGAAGAAATGACGCGAACGCAGTTCTTTCGTCAGGTCTTTTTCGCCCAGCGAAATAAGCGCGGGTTCTTTGTTGTCACCGTAGATGACGGCAGGAATCTTGCCTTGACGACGAACAGCACGGGCGGCCCCCTTACCGGCCTCTGCACGTGCTTCCGCCGCAAGCTGAGTTCTATTCTTGGACATGGTATTGATCCTTAAGTGCTTTGCGGTTGAAACGCCCTTTGCCACACGGCAATAGGCGATCCTCTCTGACCTCCAGGGGTGTCAGCTCAGGATGCGCGGACTATAGGGGTGAAACGGCCCTGAAATCAAGGCCATTTATGTCATTTGGGGTGGTTTTTCAGGCGGCGGGCAGCGGCTGCGTGAACAGCGATGATACGGACCGCCCCTCGCGGATGCGCAAGATCGCCTCACCCAGCAGGACGTTTGTATTTAAATATTTGATTTTGCTTGATTTTATAACTTTTTCGGATGGCAGAATGCTGTCCGTTACCACCATCTCGCGTAACGGCGATTTTTCAATCCGCTCCACCGCGGCGCCGGTGAATACCCCATGGGTGGCAATGGCGCGCACCCCGGACGCCCCGTTCTCGACCAGAGCCTGGGCGGCATTACAGATGGTGCCGGCACTGTCGACCATATCGTCGATCAGCACGCATTCCTTGTCCTTGACGTCGCCGATGACGTTCATCACTTCAGATACCCCCGCTTTCTCGCGGCGTTTGTCGATGATGGCCAGATCACAATCGAGCGATTTAGCAAACGCACGCGCCCGCACCACCCCGCCCACGTCGGGCGAGACGATGACCAGCGGTTTATCCCCATTGGTCTTTTGCACATAGGGCACAAACAACGGCGTACCGGCATAAAGGTTATCAACCGGGATATCGAAGAACCCCTGAATTTGCCCGGCGTGTAAATCCATGGTCAGCACGCGATCGGCCCCGGCAACCGTGATCAGGTTGGCGACCAGTTTGGCCGAAATCGGCGAGCGCGGCGAGGTTTTGCGGTCCTGCCGCGCATAACCAAAATAAGGCATCACCACCGTGATACGCTTGGCCGATCCACGTTTCAGCGCATCAATCATGATCAGCATTTCCATCAGGTTTTCGTTGGCGGGAAAGGATGTCGACTGAATGACGAAGACATCTTCACCGCGCACATTCTCTAAAACCTCGAGAAAGATTTCACCATCGGCAAAGCGCTTGAGGTTGACCTCAGTCAGTGGAATGCGCAAAAACTGCGAGATGGATGCGGCAAGCGGTTGGTTGCTGGAACAGGAAATTAATTTCATCTGTGTCACCCACGTCTGTTTGGCCGGGTAAAATCTGCAGTTAGGTTAGACGATTGGCGGCTTGATGCCAATCACCGACATCTGCCGGCCTTCTTGTTTTTCGGTGTTCCGTAATGTGGCGCGGCGGTGGCTGAAAAAGGTTGTCTCGTCGCTCAGCGTATCGCGTTCAATATTTTCAACCACCTGCACACCTAGGCGATTTAATCTATCGGCGACATAACCGGGCAGATCGAACATCAAGTGGCCGGGCTTGGTGGCGGGTTTAAAGAACTGCGCATTGACAGGGTCTTGGGCCAGAAATGGCGTTTGAAAGCCGTCGCTCACTTCATAGGACTGCGGTCCGATGCAGGGGCCGATGGCGGCCACGATCCGTGCCGGGTCCGCCCCCAGCGACACCATTTTGCGGATCGTATCATCGAGCACACCCTCCAGGGCACCACGCCAGCCCGCATGAGCGGCACCAATAACCCCCGCCACCGCATCAGCCAATAAAATCGGCGCGCAATCAGCGGTTTTGACACCCAGTAAAACATCAGGGTTTTTAGTGACCAGTGCATCGGCTTTGGGCTGATCTGCGGTTTGCCAGGGCGTATCGACGACGACCGCGGTTGGGCTGTGGATCTGATGCACCGTCACCAGATTGGGGGGCGCTCCTGCCCGCGTGTAAAAGCCGTGGGTAATGCTGCCCAGTTCTGACAGTTTTTTCGACGTGACTTTATCCATGGTCGCTCTCCTCACCACCGGTATCGTCGGCAAAGCCGGCCGGTACGATGTCACTGTCTTTGGCTGTCAGTGCCATGACTTTAAACAGACGCCCCATATGCTCAGGCGCCGTCAGCCGTATCAAGCCGGTTTGCAGATCACGCGCGTCTTCTGGTGTGGCGGCACTGTCGGCCAGCACTTCGGTGCGCTCAACGATGCCTAAGCGCTGTAAAAAAGCGCCCTGAGTGACGGGGCCATGGACATGGGCGTATTTTTCCGCCGCCAGCTTGCAGGTGGCAAAATCAACGTGGGCAGTGATATCGCGTCCCCCCGGGTTTTGCAAGGGGTCGGCATAGCCGTGTTTCTCCAGCGCTTGTAGCGTATCCCCCAGACCTGCTTTGTCATGACCGTAATCGATAATCAGCGCGGCACCCCCGCCCCGTTGCAGCCTTTGGCAAATTTGTTCGGTTACCGTCAGCGATGCCGGGCTAATCTCGAAAATCGCCGGTTCGGGGGCTGCGACAAAATCGGCAGGCATTACGCTTTCAATGGCGATATCCGGCAGGGTATGGGTGAATTCAAACACCTGTTTGGTTGCAGAAAAACGCACACGCCGCTCCATCCATTGGCCACCGATTTTTTCGAATTGGTGAATAGGCAGCGCATCGAGAAATTCATTCGCCAGAATAAACGAAAAGCCTACCGGCACATCGTCGAGACGGTCATACCAGGTGGGGGTGAATTTGGTGAGCACCGTCGCTTGCACGTCACGCAACCGCGGGCTGTTTTCGACCAAATGTAAACTGATACCGTTTTGAAAATCCGGCCATGCTTTCAGCGTGCGCATGATATCGGCGGTGAGTGTCCCCCGGCCCGGCCCCAGTTCAATCAATTGGACGTGTTCGGGCCGCCCCAGGCGCATCCACATATCGGTCAGCCATACGGCAATCATTTCGCCAAACAGCTGGCTGATTTCGGGGGCGGTGGTGAAATCGCCACTGCGGCCGAAAACTTTTTGGGCGGCGTAGTATTCGTGGGCGGCAGCATCCATAAAGGCGGCGACCGTCAACGGCCCTTCGCGGCTGATACGGGCCGCCAGTTGCGCCGCAAAGGGCGATAGCGTGTTATTCTGCGGTGCGATGTTTTCGCCCATAAGCAATCAGCAAACCTCCAGCTACCATCATGGGCAGACACAAGATTTGCCCCATTGTAAAATATTGCAGGATCAGCCCGATTTGTGGATCGGGCTCGCGGAAAAATTCAACCACAAAGCGGCTGAGCGCATAACCAATCGTAAAGATCCCAAAAATCATCCCCGGTGCTTGACGTATTTTCGGCTGTCTCCAGCACCACAGCAACACGAAAAACAGCACGATTCCTTCAAGGAAGGCTTCATACAGCTGGCTGGGGTGACGTGGCAGACCGCCGCCATAGGGGAAGTACACCGCCCAAGGTACATTGGTAACCCGGCCAAATAACTCGCCATTGATAAAATTCGCCAGACGACCAAAGAAAAGCCCGATGGGGACAACGGTGGCGATCAGGTCACCCAGCGCCAGCGCGCTGAACTTGTAGAACCGCGCATAGGCGATACAGACGACGGCTACACCCAACAGGCCACCGTGGAAAGACATACCCCCCTCCCAGATGACCGGAATGTGCAGCGGATTGTCGATGTAATAGCCAAGATTATAAAACAGCACGTAACCAAGGCGTCCACCCAGGATCACCCCCAAAACCATCCAAGGTAGGATGTTATCGGCATCGACGGCATTGGGCCGACGACCAGGGGCCTGATTGGCCAGCCAAATGGCGTATTTCCAACCGCCAATAAAACCCGCCAGATATGCCAAAGCGTACCAGCGGATCTGGAATGGGCCCAGACTCAGCGCCACCGGGTCAATTTCAGGGAAAGGAAGGGCCATAAGCGGTATATTCCGTGATTTTCTCTTTGTATTTTAAGACTATTACACATTACTGTTGCATGTACTATTGGTCGCATGATAAACCATGCATGATTTCGAGGGTATTATGAGAAACAAAGACGGCAATCTCAAGTTTTTAGACGATCTCGCCCGGATGATGACCGGCGCCATGGGGTCTTTCCATGAAGTACGCCAGCAGATCAAGGGCATGGTGCGCGAGGGCGTCGAACAGGTCATGGGCGAACTGGATATGGTCACCCGCAGCGAGTTCGAACGCGTCGAGGCCTTGGCCGAAAAAGCCCGCGAACGCCAGATTGAACTCGAAAAGCGCCTGTCCGCTTTAGAGGGCAAAAAGCCGAGTGTTAAAAAACCGGCCGCCAAAAAAGCAGCCAAACCTAAAAAGAAGAAATAATCATGTTAAATGTCCCCTTCGATCTGCAAAACCATGAAGACAATGATGTCCTCGATCTCATTGAAGATCTGGCCGAAAATCGCCAGTGGAAATGCGCGCGCGAGGATGACACTTTTCTGACCCTCACCGTCCCCGCCCAAAATGGCGGCACCTATGACATCTGCATGGAATGGCAAGATGAATTCGCCTCCGTTCTGTTTGCCTGCTCGCTCCCCATTGAAATCAACGATACGAATTACGAAACCGCCGCCCGCACGCTGGAACAGATCAACCAAAATCTGTGGCTCGGCCATTTTGATATGTCGAACAAAAGCAAATACCCCAGCTTTCGCTATACCTTCCTGTTCCGCCTGATCCCCAGCCAGATCGCCGTTGAAATGGTGGCCGATGTGGTCGATGTGGCCGTGGCCGAATGCAACCGTTTTTACAGCACCTTTGAAATGCTCAAAGCGGGCGACGTGCGTTTGCAGGAAAACCTCTCCGCCGCGGTATT
>JAIXUW010000121.1 GCA_027483355.1 Alphaproteobacteria bacterium | reverse complement strand
GGGCCGAGGATGGGCAGGTCGATGAAGACGACTTTGACGTTGTCGTCACGCTCGACCAGTTTTTGCACATCCGGCAGCACGCGCTTGCAATAGCCGCAGTTGTAATCAAAGAATTCGACGACCGTCACATCACCTTTTTCATTGCCTAGGAAAGGTGCGGTTTTGTCATTGAACAGGGCGTCGCGGTTGTTCTTGATGCCCTCGGCGCTGCGCTCGGTCACGGCTTTGCGCTGATAGGTGTCGACGGCATCCATGATCACCTTGCCGTTGTTCATCAGATATTCTTCGACGATTTTCTCGACGTCAGCTTTGCTCATAGCGGCTTCTTTGTCAGCAGCGAAGGCCGCAGCACCCAGGCTGAGTGAAGCAACGACGGCAATAGCCGCGGCGGTTGTCGCCAAACGTGGCAGGTGGGTCGTGAAAAGCGTCATGGTGTTCCCCTTTAAAGACACGAACATTGAACGTGATACGGATGATGGCGGCCGCCCCCTGCGGCGCCTTTTCGAACCTGGTCATCAGCATAGCAAAAGGCAGATTAACAAATCATATACAATTTAAGAAATGAGTGACCGTTACGACAAAGGCAAGGGTGACGCACAGAAAAACCCCGCCGCTTCATTCTGAAACGACGGGGGTAGTGACACGCTTAGGAAGAAAAGGGAGCGTCTGAACGCTGTTAAGCGCCGGGGGTGGCGGGCGGCGGTAAAGCGGGCGCCGGGCAATCGGCGGCAGCCGGGATTAAAGCATAGGCCGCGCGGATCTTGGCCTGGGCGGCGGGATCCGCGATGGTGTTAAAGCTACGCGACCAGCCATGAAAATTGACGGTGACCTCGCCGCGCAGGAAGTTATAGGTAACTTTACTATAGGTAACTTGACCCACACCGTCGCCGATCACCGAACAGTATCGCGCCGAGACAAAAGCGTCGGTCAGGTTGCCGCTTGCGATCTTGGCCTCGCTGATCATTTCCGTGTCCATTTGCACTGCTTGACCGTTGTCGCAGCCTGCCAAGGCGACAACTGCGCTGGCGGCGAGGGCGGTGGGAATTTTACGCTGCGACATCGAGGCTCTCCTGGAAAATAACTTAAGTGCCGGGGGCTACTGCTGGGGGTGTGGGGGTAGGCGCAAATAGGGGCGGTGTACACTTGGGCGATGGCGGTAGCAAACTATAAGCTGCTTGAATTTCTGTCTGCGCAGTGGGATTCGCGATTGTATTGAAGGGTATGGCGTAGCTGTTTGCCCAGTTAGTATCAATATCTCTGGTATTTACAACTGCACCATAATAAAAATCATAGGCGGTCGTGAGACGATTATTTTTTTCGGTCACTTTACAAGCCGTGGGATCGATAGCGACGTTATTCAACCCGGCTGAGGCTGCGATGGCTTCTTGTGCCGGAGATGTTTCGGTTTTATCAGTATCACAACCAGCCAAACCCAAGACGGCAGTGGCGGCAAGCGCGGCGGCGGTGAAGATTTTACGTTTCGACATGGGTGTTCTCCTTTTTAAAATTTATTTAAGCGCCGGGGGTCATTGGTGTAGGCGCTGCGGTGAAAACGGGGGCGGGGCAATTGGTGGCTGCTGGCAGGGCGCGATAAGCGTTGCTGATCTCGCGTTGTACTTCTGGTCGGGTAATGGCGTTAAACATGATAGTATAGCCGGTGGCTTCTCGCCCGTTGCCTCGTTGCAGCAGCACGGCGCCATAGTTGTAATCATAAACCACCTCGTCATAAGGATTTTCCGCCCCCGCCGCGTATCCGCGAACGACGCAGTGGCTCGCATGAATGCGCCCACCCGAGAGGCCGCCTTCGCGGGCCGCGTCGCGGGCAGCCCCTTCGGTTGGCTCGCCTGTACAACCTGCGAGCGTGGCGGCGGAAAGGGCAACCAACGCCACGGCACCGAAAGTTTTACCGAGCTTTTGCATGTCCATGATGATTCTCCCCCGTTGAAAATATGATAGGAGAACCTTAACAAAACGTAAAGATTATGGCAATTATAAAATGATAACTATCTGTTTTTATTATCTTTAAGCTTCTGCCGGGCGGCGTCGGCGGCATCGAGAATGTCCAAAGCCCGCTGGCGGCTGGGGCCGGGGGGCAGGGCGTTGATGGCGAGATTCGCCTCAGTCCGGGCATCGCTGTATTTGCGTTGCAGGAAAGACCGCTCGGCCAGGTGCAGGCGCGATAAACCCTCTTTACCCTGACGGCCATAGGCAATGGCCAGAAACTGGTGAAAGGTCGATTGCCGCGGTTCCAGGTCGATGGCGCGTTGCAGTTGGCGGATGGCTTCGTCGAGTTGCGGGGGCTTGGCTTCGGTCAGCGCATGGCCGTAGGCACCGGCAATAAGACCTGCACGCGGTGCCAGGGTCGCGGCCTTTTTGTAAGCGGGCAACGCTTCGGCCACACGGCCGCGCTCGAACAGCATCTGGCCTTTGAGCTCATGGAAATAGGCGTTGTCGGGTTCGGCGCTGATCAAGCCGTCGATCAGCGGCAGGGCGCGGTCGATATCACCCTTGCGGTAATAGGCAATGGTCTTGGCATAGCGGGTGGTGGTGTCGTCGCCACGGCGGAGCAGCGCGCGGTCGGGAAATAAATAGCCTTCCAGCTTGGCTTGCAGACGTTGCAAGCGCTGATCCCAGCTGGCGGGGATGGCGCCGTCGCGGTTGCTGGTCTCTATGATATTGCGCAGAAAATCAACCCGGTCCTGGCTGATCGGGTGGGTGCGCACATATTCGCTTTGCTGGCTTTCGGGTAGCAGCTCTTGTGATGCCAGTTGCTCCATAAAGGTCATGAAGCCATCGATGGGCAGCCCGGCCTCTTGTAAAAAGCGCACCCCGGATTGATCGGCCGCCCCTTCCTGCACGCGGCTGTGGCGCAAAATACCGCGCAGCGCCAGGCTTTGCGCGGCACTGCCAATCGCCATGCCCGCCTCGCCCGACTGCGCTCCCAGCGCCACGGCAAGACCCAGAATTTGCCCGATCAGCGCCTGCATGGTGGCGTCTTCGGCGGCGACTTGCAGCCGCGCCAGGTGGCCCGAGGCGATGTGGCCGCTTTCATGCGCGATCACGCCCACCAGCTCGCCGGGATTTTTAATCTGTAGCAGCAAACCGGTGTGAAAAAAGATATTCTGTCCGCCCGCCACAAACGCATTGAGGCTGTTGTCCTCGACCAAAATCATCCGCACGACCGAGGGGGACAGGCCCGCTTGTTGCAAAATCGGCTTGGCGAAGATACGCAAGGTCTCCTCGATCTCGTCATCGCGGATGATCTTCATGTTTTGGGCGTGGGCGGGCTGCGCGGTGCCCATCAGCACAGCTATGATGATC
This sequence comes from Alphaproteobacteria bacterium, assembly GCA_027483355.1. GTDB lineage: Bacteria > Pseudomonadota > Alphaproteobacteria > Micavibrionales > UBA2020 > JAEXMB01. The sequence continues at coordinate 5,626 of JAIXUW010000121.1, read as the reverse complement.
ACGAGGGCGATCAAACGATGGTTAAAGCGCCGCATCAACACTATCCTTAGTTCATTTGCAGGCCGGTGGGGCTATAGCTGCCGATGATCTCGCGCGTGACGTGGTCGCGCAATAAAACCGGCGCCGGGGTTTGGGCGAAGGCACCCGTCTGGTCGGTCAGCAGTTTCAGCGTGCGGTTCTGGTCCAATTGCGACAATTTATAAAACGTGGGCCCCAGCAGGATGTCACGGTCTTTGGCGTTATATCCGGCGAAAATGCCACCCTGTTTAAATTTCTCCAGCGCCTTTTGGGCGGTCCAGCCGCGCGGCCATTTGGCGGTGTCCCATTCCTGCCCCGCCCATTGGCCGGGGTGCTGGTTTTGCGCGTCATGGTTCGAAATCATTGGGGTGAATTCGAAATACTGCGGGCGGTCCATCATCCAATCGGGCCAGGGGTGCAGGTCGGCCGCCACTTCGCGGCCAGCGGTGCGCTGTTCAACATGATCGCGCTTGGGCTTGTTCCAGCCGTCGGGCAACTCGGCTTGGGCAATTGCGGGCAGGTCAACCGCGGCCAGAAGGCCAAGCATGATCACAAAACGCATGGTTTAAAACTCCTTGAGATGAGCCATAGAGGGCCGGGCAAGCCAATCTTAACCCTTTTGTGCCATGATTATAGGCGGGGGAATAGTCACATCATGGTCGGATCGGTACTGTCCACGGCCTTAAGCGGCCTCAATGCGCAAAAGCTGCGGTTGAACACAACCGCCAGCAATGTGGCCAACGTCTTGACCAGTGGCGCTGCCCCTGGCTCACCCGAGGCCGCCGCCGGGGCCTCGGTGGTTTATCGCCCCCTCCAAGTCAATATGACCTCGCAAAACCTGCCGGATGGCAGTGGGGCGGGGGTATCCGCAAGCGTTACGGAAACACCGGGTGGATTTTCTTTTACCCGTAATCCCGATGCGCCGGGTGCCGATGCGGAGGGTATGGTGGCGGTCCCGAATGTCGACCTTACCCGCGAGATGACCAATCTTATTGAAACAAAAGCGCTTTTTAAAGCCAATGCCGCCGTCATCCGCACCGCCAATGAAATGAGCGGTGAACTGCTGGATATCCTCAGCTGATCTTCGCTGCCGCATTTTCCTGAAAGCGTCCAAACTGCATTGACTCGTGTTTCCGGAACTCTATAGTGGGGTCACTTTCACCCAACCCCACATAGAACACCGGAGTTTACACCATGGACGGTTTTGATTTTCTGCGCGATGCCTTCAAGAAATTTGCCGATAACGTCGATGGCCAAGAGATTGCCAGCCGGGCCGCTCGCAGCCTGGGTGCCGGTGGTAAAGCCCTGGTCGATCGCGGCCTGCAGGAATTCCCCAAGGACTATATCGAAGCCCTGGTCGATAACGCCTATGCGCTGCTGACCAGCCAGGACATCGCCGAGGGCATCAGCCGCAACGTGCGCGCCTTTGACGAAGAGAAGATCAAAGAAATGCTGGATGAGGTGATCACCGAGATCAGAAAAGACGAAAACGCGGCCGCCCTTGCCAAGCAGCTCAAGCAAGTGCTGAGCCAGACCGATAACGACACCATCGAAGCCGCCATCGAACGCCTCATCCCCGAAGATCGCGCCAGCGAGCGTATGCTATTCAAAATGGCCTTCATCGAAGTGCGCCCTGTCCTGGATGACATGCGCGCGATGGACGAGGTTGAACTGACCGAAAAAATCAAGGAATTGGCCGATACCATCCCGACCGATTTCCTCGCCATGCAAGCGGGCGCCATCACCCGCGAAGTGACGCCCGAGCGCATCACTGCCCAGGTACACGCAGCCGTTGGCCAGCTACCGTCCGGTAAAGCTATTGCTGATATCGTGCATGGCGTTGGCGGTGCCGCGTCCAAGCAGTTCGACGCGGTTGCCAAAGCACGCACGCTGAAAGATGCCGGTGCGGCCCTCGCGTCCCTCAAGGACGAAGCCGCTGATATTGTTGCCGGTAAAGTCGTCGACGACAAAACCAGCAAAAAGAAATTCAACAAAAAAGGCGGCGGGGACTACACCCTCTAAACGCTGATTGTTGATAGACGTTTCTCTTTCACATTCACTTCCCTGAATTGAAAGAGGTTGAAGAAAGGGCGCCGCGTGAACGGCGCCCTTTCGTTTTTTTTTATTGCCTTTAATCTTAGCGCTTAAAGCCCGGGAAACGTTTGGGCTCTTCGATGGGGCTTATCGGCCTTTCACTTGTGCCGTAATTGCGGTGGTCGTTATGACCGTTGCCATACTGGAATTCTGTAGCGCGCGGTGCGCCAACCGTGCTCATCAGCCAAGCGTTATCACGATAGCTGAGAGTTTCATCGATAATTTCAGGCGCACCTGCAAGACAGACTAGCAGGTTTTTGTCAGCCGTAACGGACTTGGCCCATTGACGAGGTAGACCTTCAAGCGTCAGAAGACGGTTTGCGGACACGTCAATTTTACCAAGAACCGTGACATCACGAAAATCGGGGAGGCGGGTCAGCCCAAATTCAGAGAGGCTAAGGTCGCCATGCACGGTAATGTTACCGCCGTGCGCGTCCATGGTATAGGGCACGCCCAGTTCTTTAAGTGCCGCCTTCGCGTCACGCGGCAGCAGACGCCGTTTTTCGAACTCGCGGTAGCTTTCACATTCGCTGCGCAATTTATACCATCCAGTTTTGCCTGCGTTCAATGCGTCGGCGAAGCGATAAACCGCATCAACGAAACCTGGATGATGCAGGCCAATAGGATTAAAGGGCGCGTAAATAGTGTCACGGTTGTTAACGGCGATATCCCAGCCATCATGTTTACCATTAATTTTGTCATAGGGTTTTAAATTAATCCGGGCAAGAGGGTTGTGAATGCCCGGATCATTGATGTGGACAAGATAGGCGCTGACGACACCGATATTAGCCTCTTCGGCGGCGTAGCGGGCAGCGGTGGAGGGATCTGCACGGCAGCTTTGCCAGCCGCGCTCGATGGAGCCCCGGGCGATGTCTTGCACATTGCGCGTAAAGACAATCATCAGGTCTTTTGATGCACGCGAAGGATCGTTAAAATAAGCTGCTAGCAATCCCTCGTTGTCCTTGATCAGCTTGCCAATCTTGCGTTCGTTCTTGCGGTTATCCACGGCACGGTTATTGACGTAGTCGGTAACCTGATAGCCCTCGGCGTTCAGGCGCTCAGTAATAACCGGCTCGATCGGGGATTGGCTTTGATCATCAAGCTTCATGTAGATGCGATCATTCTCATCCCATGGCAGATCAGCTAATTGAGCAGGTAGAGGCGGTATTTTTTTACTGAAGGACTTATCACTATCAACCTTATGTACCATTGCCTTAAATGCGACGCTGATGCTTTCAGTCATTTCGGCAAGTCCGGGTGACTTTGCCACCGGAATATCTTTCTTTTTCTTCAAAGTTTGTAGGCGCCCGCTGCTGCGGAGTTCATCGAGCCGTTTTGACACGTTTCCATCAAGGCTCTCTTGCGCCTGGAGCAATTTTTTGGTTTCGCGTGACATTTGCTCAAGACCGCCGCTGATGGCTTCAGCGATTGTGGCCGGGCTATACTTAGTGCGTGTACGTGAACAGGCTTGGGCATACTTAATTGCGGCGGCCCGCACGGGTTCTATATCCGTGGGTAGTTCAACCTCGGGATGAACGGCGAGACTTGCCAGAGCAGCTTCCACGTTCTTTTCAAGGCTCGCTTCAAAGGCTGCATGCAAAGAAAGAACAGCTTCGGTGCTCAGAGTATTTACCCGACCGTAAAAAAAACTGCGGTCTTCGCCGATGCGCTGGTGGAAAGGTTGGCTGTTTGAATGGGTTCCAAGCAGTGCGGGTTGGGACGCGACGGTCATAATAAACCCCCCAAAAGATTAATAATGCATTAATATTATGTATAATAAATTTACCCTTAAAGGGCAAGAAAAATAAATATTAGTGAATATAATTAAATACTTAACCTCTCTATCACGCTAGCAGCTAACTCAAAGAATCTTAACTGGGGCAGGCTTAACCAGGGCTGCGCATATCGCGGAAAAAGCCCCAAGCGGCCCGCTCGCCGGCGATTTTATGCGGATCAAAGCTTTGCACCAAAACGCCTTCGGCGTCGCGGTCTAAGGTTTGCAACATGGCGCCGGACTGGTCAGTGATAAAGGACGAGCCGTAATACTTTTGCCCGTTCTCAAGACCCACCCGGTTGGCGGCGGCCACCGGCACCACGTTCGATGCGGCATGGCCCTGTTGCGCGCGGTGCCAGCGGTCGCGGGTATCAAGGGCGGCGTTATGCGGCTCGGAGCCAATGGCTGTGGGGTAGAGCAACACATCGGCGCCCAGCAGCATCATGCCGCGGGCAACCTCGGGGTACCACTGATCCCAGCAAATACCGACACCGACCTGACCCCAGGGTGTGGCCCAGACTTTGTAGCCGGAATCGCCGGGGCGGAAATAAAACTTTTCCTGATAGCCGGGCCCATCGGGAATATGGGTTTTGCGATAGACGCCCATGATATCGCCAGATCCGGGTGCGAGCGCTACTACTGAATTGTAATAGCGGTGGCCGTCCTTCTCATAGATCGACACGGGCAGGAAAACATTGAGATCACGCGCCACGGGTTGCAAGGCCAGCACGCTGGGATGGCTATCGGCCGGATAGGCGCGGGCGAAATTTTTTTCTTCCTGCGTGGTGCAGAAATAATGTCCCTGAAAAAGCTCCGGCGTCAGGATGACATTGGCGCCTTTTTGGGCGGCGTCCTTGATGAACGAGACGATTTTTTCGTTGTTCGCGCTGATGTCATCACTGAAGCTGCATTGCACGACGCCGATGGTTAAGGGCTGCTTGGTCATGCCGTAATCTCCTGCTGGGTGATGCAATGAAACGAGCCGCCACCGGTTAAGACACTGCGTGCCGGCAAAGCCATGACGCGGTGCTGCGGAAACAGCTGGGCGAGGCCTTTGCGCGCAGCCTCGGCGCTGGCGGTGCCGTAATGCGGCATCACGATGACCCCGTTATAGATGATATAGTTCATATGGCTGGCGGCCACCACTTCGCCGTCTTCGTCTGTCACAAGGCCAGGGGATGGGATGGTTGAAACCTGCAGGCCCGCTTGTTTAAGAGACGCCGCGGCTGCAGCAAAAATAGCGGCATTGGGGTCTTCGGCGTCGGCCGCGTGCTGACATAGCGCATGGCCTGGCGCCACGAAACGCGCCAGATTGTCGATATGGCCATCGGTATGGTCATTCATCAGCCCGCTATCCAGCCAGATGATTTTCTCAGCACCAAAAGTCTTGATGAGGCGGCTGTTGACCTCCGTCTCGGTAACAGGGCCGTTGCGGTTGGGGTTGAGCAGGCATTCGCGGGTGGTGAGGATGCTGCCGGCGCCATCGAATTCCAAAGCGCCCCCCTCCAACACATAGTCGTGTCGAATGATGGGTACACCCGCCGTTTCGGCGACCACGTCACCCACCCTATCGTCATGCGGCAGATCATATTTGCCGCCCCAGCCATTATTGAGAAAACGCAAAGCGTGTTTTTGTCCATCAACACGGGCAAAAATAGGGCCGGTGTCGCGCAGCCAGATATCGCCAAACCGGGCGGGCACCAGGGTTACATTGGCATGGTTGCACAAGTGTTGCGCCCG
>JAIXUW010000260.1 GCA_027483355.1 Alphaproteobacteria bacterium | reverse complement strand
CAGCGCGCAATTACTGCGCGGCAGCACCGGCGATCTTGCCTTCCGCACCGCGGAACATGTTCGTCAGTTCGGTACCAAAGGTGAATACGACAGCCGAGATAGCGACGGCAATGCCGGCAGCGATCAGGCCGTATTCAATAGCGGTGGCACCTTCATCCGAACGCAGGAAAGCTTCGGTCTTTGCGATCAATTTCAGCAACATGATTTCCCTCCTAGAGTTGCAAGCGCACGATAAAAGATTGAGTGAACGAGGATGTTCCCCATCATCAGATGTCGTTCGTATCTTCTACCTTACAATTCCACCTTAGCATTGCAACCGATAAGATTCGGTAAACATAACGTCTATACCTGTTAACGATTAAATATTCGCATCGATTTTACGAATGATCACTTTCATCTAAAAAGTAGATAAAATTTTTCGATCTTTTTTACTTAACGCGACAAGTGCAGCGCGCTCAATTGGTTGGCAATCTGCTCGAAGGCTGCTTGCAGATCGTCGTTGTTGGGCGCGTTATAATACTTTTCCGCCCCTGATGCACAGCGACGGAAAATATCGCGGGTCGCATTACTGATACCTGATTGGAAGGTGATGGTATAAAGGGTCAAGCCCTCATCCTTCATATTCTCACAGATTTCTTCAAAACGGTCATCCAGGTCATCTGCATCGATGCTGTGCGAAGCTGTGGGCCCATAAACCGAATAAGTCGGATGCATGGTGTTATCACCATCGGTCATCATAATGACAATTTTTGACCATTCCGGATCATTATAGGATGCCCCCTGCTGGAACGGCGCCGCCGGCGAAATCACCCGCCAGCCCCATACCATCCCTGCGTTGCCATAGGTATTACCCACCGTCGGCAGATTGTTAATAGTGGTCTGCAAAAGGTTACGGTCGCTGGTGAGCGGCACGATACGCGAATTGGGGCAGCTGTAATTGGGGTCGCGCCGCCAAGTCCGGCAAACACCATTGCGCATACTGGTACATTCAGGGGGGTAGCGATACATTTGCCAGTCCGGCGCGGCGCCATCACGTGTGTCGCCTGGGTAACTGCGCTCGAGGATACAACCCTTCCAGTTATTCGTGACAGAGGTGGTCGTCGATGACGAGTACTGAATATTGCTTGCCGGCGACACGTAGGGGTCAGTGGCCGGACGCTCAACGAAGCCGTCAGTAAGACCGTAAGCGCCCACATTCACCGAATTACTAAAGGGAACAATGCCGATGCGGATATAGTCCAGATTGCGAATACGGCCAAACATCACTTCCAGAAACTTGGTTGAAGCAAGCCTGAGCGCCGCGATATTATTGCCCGCCATTGATCCGGTGACGTCGAGAACCAGCACGACTTCAACCCCCGACAGCTCGCGAATGATCTGGCTTTGCTCGTGCACAATAATTTCGTCATAGCCAAAGATTGCCATGAACATCGTAGGCACGCGAGCGCTGGCCGTCACCGTGATCGCCATCTCGGTCACGGTGGCCTCGACGTTAAAAGACTGTCCCAGCCGATCATCCGCATAGTTTGCCTCTACAAAGCGCAAAATCTGCGCTTCAATATCAGCCACTTCACCCGACGTTGTACCCGCTGCCAGAGCTGCCTTATCCAGCGCGTTACCCAGACGTGTTTTGATGTTATAAGCTTGGGCCAAATCAACCGCAATACCGGCAGCACTCATGAATACCGGTAAAGTAAGCCCTACGACGATAATTGAAACGCCACTTTGGTCACGCAGAAATTTTTTGAGAAGGCTTTTAAGGTTGCTCAACATTGCTGATCCGCCTTCTGTTAGCCGCGCACGCGCGGGATGTATAAACCACGGCGGCCGCGGACATAGGCGACCTCCTCCATATCAATATCACCGGTAAATGTACCGCTGAAAAACGGCTGATACGTATAACGTGTCGTGATGGCCAAAACCCCCTCATTCAACGCGCCGAGGCCCGCGGCGCGGATCACGACATCGGGGTTAGGGTCGGTATTGATCATGTCCTGCCACCTAATAACCGGCGAAGGGCCGCTGCCGGTAAATTGAATACCTGCCACGTGCACGCCAAAAGTTGCGGTTTCGTAGGGCACCAAGGACAACCGCCCCGCCGCCACGGCGTCCGCAAGAGCCGGATCGGTGACGGAATCCTCGCGGGCCAGAATATCCGCCACGGTCTGGCATGACGTGATCATTTTTTGGTTAACGACAAGCCCCGCACCCGTATCCATCATACCGCAAAGGATGATGATCAACAGCGGGAAGATCATGCCGGCTTCAACCGCCGCCACCGCCGTATCATCACGGCGAAAACGCTGAAATAGAAGAATAAATGAAGTTGACCAGCACATGCTTAGTCCTCGCCAAAAATGAAAGGTTCCGACTTTATAACGACTGTTGCTATGTGCGTGGTCCAATTCCGTTCTGGATCACCGGTAATCATCGCGCCCAAAAAAGGGGTTAGAAACTCATAGCGGTACACCGTGCGGATCATAATCACATCATTCGAATTACCGGCATTAAAGCCCTGCGGGATGAAATTACCATCCGCATCAAAAGAGGGCGGCCGCCCTTCCGCGTCGCCAAAACGGTCCGTGGCGATCCGCACCACTTCGTACTGCAAACGTCCGCAATCCAGCATGGCGCTTGCCTGGTCGCAAAGGGTATCGGCGAAAACTTCTTCAGGGTTGCCTGCCGTTTGCGCCTGCCCGGTACGGATAATCCGCCCCGCTTCGGCTGAGGAACCTTCCAATACCAAGCCCGCTGCGAAAAAAAGTCCTGTTTCAATGATGCCCATCACCAGGGCGAATAACGGCAAAGCGATCAGCCCAAATTCAACGGCCGTGGCTCCCTGATCATCGCGCCAGACCCTGACCCCACGCGCCCGCCAACGCCAGGCAATCGCTGGCGCCCTTCGACGGGCGCAGTTGTTTGTGTGGACCTTCATGCTCTTGGTATTCCCCCGGCGCCTCTACCGTCGCCCTAGGCGGTCGCAAAGAGCGCTACTCTCCATTATACCGGCTGCGCGTTTAAGCAGCTGTTAACTTTCGCTAAAATTGCAGGCAAGCCGGCTATTCCTGGGTGCGGGCCACGCCATCGCCCCATTTGCGGATCAATTCACGCTGGCGCTTTTCAATGTCCCGTAGACGGTTTTCACCGCGTTTGATGGCCATGGCCGCCACCACGGGGGTCACATTCATATGAATCATCCAGCCCGCCCCTGCCGCGCCATAGGCAATCAGCAGAGCACCCGGGTTGGAAAGCATGCCCAGACTGTCAGCCATCGTACCGCCCGCTTCCCACAGGCGAAACCAGGCCGGTACCGTGCCCGCCAGGTTCATACTGCCCACAGTCAGCCAGAGCGTCTTTTGCGGCTGCTTGTCGATAACCATCGCCACAAAAGTGGGCATCATGCAGACAAAGAATATCAGGGTCGATGCTGCAAAAACGGCGGCACAGACCAGAATCAGAAAGACCGCGATCCGCACTGGCCAGGCAATACCGCCGCTTTTAGCCCCTTTTTTGGCAACGGTTTTATTTTTAGGCTTATTGGAATTCTTGGCTGCCATCAATCCGCCCCCGAGATCTTGGTCACCACATAGACAACAATGATGATTGTCGAAAATACCGCCGAGACCAGCATGGCCACCTGCCGGCCCGTACCATAGCCAAAGAATTTTTTACCTTTAACCGCATCGGAGATACGCAAGCGTTCTTCTTGCAGTTGCGCAAATTCCAGGCGCGCTTGCAGATATTTTTGGTTGTCTTCCAGCATCTGCTGCGTGTCATCGATCAACTCAATCAGGGCGGTCAGGTCGCCGCGATCGCGCTGTTTATCCAACTTCTTTTGCAGCTCGACCCGGGTGTCGCGGTCAAGAATACGCTCGACCGCAGGGTTTGCCATGCCGATCAACATATTGCCCAAGGCGGGGACCGCATCCACCGCAAAGCGCTTTTGTATCAGCGCCAACGTGCGCACCATGCCGACAAACTGACTGCCGCGATCCACGGACACAACCTGACCCAAATGCGGGTCAATCATTTTGGCTTCGCGCACCGAAATAAAGGCAATCATGTGCCGATCAAGGATACGTTCATTGGCAACCCCCTGTGCGGCCAGGTCTTCTAAAGCCTGCAAAAGATGTCCCGGCGTGAAGACCATATGGTTTTTGAGCATCGGGCTAAGACAAGCCACTTCAGCATTGAGGGTGTATAAAGCACGCTCCAACCCATAGCCAGCGATCTTTTGGGTCAAAAAATTGCGGCATTTTTCAAACGTTGACAGGATATTGCTCGAGTCGGCGATCTCTTCATGGCGCAGATTGATCCAAGCATTCACAATCTGCTGCATCAGAAAGTCGCCGTGGATCTGCATATCCTCGCCTTTGGCGAAAGCCTCAGTCAAAGCATCGCCAAAACCTTCGGGGTAAATATGCAATTTGCGGAAACGAATGGGCGCGTGCGGATCAAGTGCCATACACACACGGCTGACCAGTTTATCGCGGCCAGACATTTTCTCGCTCTCGAAAAGCTTCTCTAGCCGCTTTTCAAGCATTTTATCCTCGAAATTGCGCTTGACCCATAGTTCAAATTGATCACCTTCAATATCGGTGGCGGCTTCGGCGATGTGCTGACTAAAAACCTCGGCCAGCGCCCGCAACTCCCAATATTTTTTATCCATGAAGATATAGGGTCGGGCGGCTTTAACGGGCACGCGCGGCTGCTTAGGGCTATTGCGCCTGCCTTCGCACCAGCCAATCGCATCTTCTATATCCCAACGCTGCGCCTCATCATCATTCAAGACGCCCCGCAAAAATTCCGCCACCCCCGATGGCAGACGCTCGCCGCCAATCGCCATACTGGCCGAGCCGGTTTCAATTTTATTGGCAATTATCTGTTGGGGCGTACTGCCGACTGTCAAATTGACCCCCCGCGCAATCATGGCGACGCACATGCCAAAAGCATAAAGATCGTCTTTGTAACGTCCCGGACCACGACCCATGGGCTGCGCCATTGCCCGCGCAATCGGCTCGTAAATGGCATGCTGCCGTGCTGATGGCGCACTGGTGAGACACTCCCCCAAGATGACAGCCTCAGAACCTTCAGCACCCACCAGGTACATATTCTCAAGGTTGATACCGCCATGCACCATGTCGACATTGCGCAATTCAGCCAGCAATTGAATAACGGGTTGAATAACCACAGACACCAACTTGTCTTCGCTTACGTGTAAGGGACGACCATCGGGCGTACTCAGAAACTTGCGGCCATTTGGACGATCAAAAATATAGGCAAGGTATTGGCGCCCGTCTGTCCAATTGACAACGTTAACATCCAAGAGACGCAACAGGGCTGTGCTTTTAATATTCTTGTATGAACCGCCATAGGTAATGCGTGGCGCATAGGACCTACCACACAAAAAAGCCATTTGGTTGCCGCTGATTCGCTTGTCATCGGCTTCAAAAGCCTGGACGTGAAAGCCATTGAATTCCGGCAAGGGCCTGGTCGGAAAAATCTCAATCTCGCCTTCCGCCATTTTGACGGTGCTGGCTTTAGGCGTTTTATCTTTGCGGGCTTCTTTTTTTGTGACGGTGGTAGCCGCAGGCGTCGTAGAGGGCGCCACAGGGGCCGGTGCCGGCCCCAACGCCTGCCCATCATCGCCTTCTGGCGGTGCGGTTTTGGTCTCGCTCATCCCATATCCTTGACTAGAGGTATCGTCCCCAGACTGATTCTAACCGGGGGAGAATACAAAACCCAAGTGTAAACCAAGCATCTTACCAAACCGCTTAAGCGTATTTACGAAATACTGGCTGTTTAAAGACCGCCGATGGCCAGTAGTTTGACTTCGAGATAATCAGAAATACCGTATTTGGACCCCTCGCGGCCCATACCCGATTGCTTCCAGCCGCCAAAGGGCGCCTGCGCTGCCACGATCGACGCCGAATTAACGCCGACCATGCCGTATTCCAAAGCCTCGGCGACGCGCCATACACGCCCCATATCCCGCGCATAAAAATACGCCGCCAAGCCATATTCGGTGTCATTGGCAAGGGCGATCACTTCGGCCTCATCCTTGAAACGAAACAGCGGCGCCACGGGGCCAAAGGTTTCTTCGCGAAAGCATTGCATCTCGCGCGTGGCGTTCTTTACCACCGTGGGCTCAAAAAATGTCTGACCAAGAGCGTGACGCTGACCGCCGGTGGTAATGACGCCCCCTTTGTCTTGCGCGTCTTTGACATGGGCTTCGACCTTTTGCAGACCCTTCATATCAATCACCGGGCCAATATCGGGGTTACCCTCGAGGCCATTGCCCACCGTCATCTTTTTGACAGCGGCGGTAAATTTATCGGCAAAAGTATCATAAACACTGTCTTGCACAAAAATGCGGTTGGCACAGATGCAGGTTTGCCCGGCGTTGCGGAATTTAGAAAGCAAGGCCGCCTCGACCGCTTTGTCGATATCGGCATCGTCAAAGACGATGAACGGCGCATTACCACCCAATTCCAACGAGACTTTCTTGACGGTGTCGGCCGCCTGTTTCATCAGCAGCTTGCCAACTGCGGTAGAGCCCGTAAATGAAAGCTTACGTACCACATCGCTTTGCATCATCGCCGTGCCGATCGCCTTGGCGTCACCTGTCACAATATTGATGACACCCTTGGGGATGCCCGCACGCTCAGCCAATTCCGCCAGGGCAAAAGCCGACAGGGGGGTTAATTCAGAGGGTTTGATCACGACCGTGCAGCCCGCGGCCAAGGCGGGCGCGCATTTACGCGTGATCATCGATGAGGGGAAATTCCACGGCGTTACCATGGCGCAGACACCAACCGGCTGTTTCAAGGTGATCAGGCGGTGGCTATTGTTATGCGTCGGAATAACATCGCCGTAAACGCGACGTCCCTCTTCCGCCATCCATTCCACATGACCGATACCGCTGAGGATTTCACCCTTGGCCTGGGCCAACGATTTGCCCTGCTCGGCCGTCAGAATACGACAGAGGTCATCAATGTGCTGCGCTTGCAACTCAGCCCATTTGCGCAACAAGCGCCCGCGGTCTTCCGCCAGCATGGCACGCCAGCTGGGCAGCGCGTCGCGGGCAGCGTCAATCGCGCTTTGCGTATCGGCCGCCCCCATATGCGGGGCTTGGGCCAGCACTTCGCCGGTGGCCGGGTTGATCACGTCAACCGTCTCGCCGCTTTTGGCCGACGCCCACTGGCCATTGATATAGCCCATGGTGCGAAACAGCCCTGCATCGTTTAAGCGAAGGGCGGTGGCGGCAGAGGCGGATACAGCGGCGGATTGGGCGGTCATGAGAAAGCCTTTCTGGATAAATTACGTTTATTCTTAAGATAGCGCGCTTAGGATAGATGGCTAAGCCTTAACGGACTTTTAATAATTTTTTCATAAAATAGCGGGAGCTTTGGATCTATTCATTCAGGGGGTTTCGATGCTGCACGAGAATATCAAACAAGCTTTGTCAGCGCGTTCTCTATTGGAGCGCGCCTTGTACCCAGCAGCCGACAATATGGTGATTACCGGCCAAGACAGTGCCGCGCAAGCCGACGCCTATGCCAAAATGTTGGTCGGTAAACAAGGCGAAGAGGCTGTTTATGCCGTAAAGGGGAAAGACCTTTTTACATCGGTCAACTTGCTCACCGATCCCTTTTTCACCCACCGCGAAGCGCAGGTCTACGTCCTGCATGCCCTTTATGAAACCGATGATAAGAGCCTGAAAAAAGCGATCGATGAAATCACCCTAATGTACGAACGCGGCACATCGACCATTGTCCTCAGCGGCGATCACGACAAAATCACCGCTATGCTGGATGCGCATCCCCCGCTGGCGTCACGGATGACGTGTCTGGTCAAGCTGGAACCCCCAGAGCAAACAACTACGGCACCGGCTGCAGCCTCCCCGCCGCCAAAAATGGGGAGATAGGCATTTAAAAAGCCCGCCGGTGAAGGCGGGCTTTTTT
>JAIXUW010000087.1 GCA_027483355.1 Alphaproteobacteria bacterium | reverse complement strand
TCCCTTCCCAGCCCTCGTTCAGCTCGATGGACAAGCTCCATTTCCAGGCCACTGGAGAGCATATGCCGGCACGGCGGGGCGATGAGGCACCACACCCTGTAGAGTGGTATATTCTGAAGACGCAGCAGCGGCAGCAACGGGCGCGGGCCTGGGAGTTCCATCGGCAGGAGGCTGAAAAGGGGTTGTATGACATGGTCCCTGTGAAGACGAGTCGTGTCAATGGCATTGCCTACAACGTGATCCAGCGCGGCATGGAGAACGAGCTCATCCTCTACTTCGACACGAAGCCGGTGATGACGCTCTACAGGGACGGGCATGAGCGCGAGCCGCCGAGCACGGTGACGAGCGGTCGCACGACGCCGGTGCGGAAGTTCACACTCGGCCCGCCGCCAGCGGAGGCTGTCACGGGTCTGACGACCTTCTCGCGGCTGCGCGCGAACTACCGCGAGTTTCTGAAGGCGCTGAGCGATGAGGCGCTGGAGACAGAGCTACTGGAGTGGGAGGAGGAGCTGACTCGGGCGACGGAGCACATGGAGGCTGTCGAGGAGGAGCTGGCGCGGCGAGGGCGTTGAGAAATGGCACATCTTAATAGAGATGGCTGACCGTGGTGGGCCGAATGTCCGCGGAGGACCCGGTAGAGGACGAGGGCGCGGGCGCGGAGCAGCCGTTGTGGCCGTTCCGCCCGCTCCTTTGCCGCCGGCCGCTGAGATTGGTATAGCAGGCGACCGTGGCCGTGGCGGTGGGCGCGGACGAGGGCGGGGCCGAGGAAACGGGCGCGGAGCCGCTGTGGCTGCGGCCCCATCTGGCCCTGTCGCAGCTCCTACTCCGAAAGTGATTTATAGCTTTACAAAGGATGTACTGTTGAAAGCCATTCGCGAAGAGCGTCCTAATGCGCTGGAGGCTGTGAAAGGCGACCCACGATTTAATCTGAATCTCAATCTGAGTGGGAATGGAACACCTTTTTTTAATCTGTTTCAGTCCAAGTATCCTGTCCCCGTCCTGGACTGGCTCCTGAAGCACGGGGCGAAAGTGAATGTGAAAGTGGGAGACAAGGCTACACTCTACTCTTTTTTAGTCTATCAGGATCACTTAGCGAAGTATGAACCTATTTGGAAGGCGCTAAAAGATGAAGGTGTAGACCCGAATCAGGCGCGGCGCGAAGGTGCCCCCCCCCTTTTTAGTGCAATAAGTGTTCGAGCGATTCCCTTCATTCGCCGTATCGCGGCTGCTGGAGCGGATCTCACGGGGGAAAGAGTACAATATCTGAATATGACACCCATTCTATATGCCATTCTATCTAATCTCTATTCCGTTGCGGACGTATTGATTGAGCTCGGTGTGGATATAAAGAGGGATGACCCGAAGGGGGGAAATACGCTTCTTCAGTTAATACAATACTATTACATTAAAACATATATAGAATTAGAGAATATAAAGCATCATATAGAATACTTAGTCAAGAAAGGTATTGACATTAACTCCAAATCGGGTCCTGATGAACAAACGGCGTTAACATTTATTACAATGCTTGGGGCAGAAGAAAATATCAAGACCATCGTGGAAGCTTTGCTTAACCTGGGTGCCGATCCAAATGTAAAGCCTAGATATGGCCCTACAGCTCCAATCTATTGTGTGAGACGCATACTTAAAAATGAGAGGATGGCTAAAAAGGATACTCTCATAAAGGTATTAAAGGAACTTCTTACAAGCGATATCCCTTATACAGATATAAAGCTTGGCTATGGAGAGGGCGATGGGAAGACACTTGTAGAGTTAGCACAAGATGAGAGTGAGGCACTTAACGCCGAGGCTCGCAAAGTGATTCTGGATGCGCTCGCACCCAAGAATGCGGCAGCCGCGGCGGGGCCGCTCTGGGAGGGCTGGACGCGCGCGGATGCGCAGCAGTTTGATGGTGTTCTGGATGTGAAAAAAGGCGAGAAGTTTGCGGTGTGCCCTATTTGCCTGAAATATGTGGAGTATATTGAGGGATGTATGTATATGCATCATTCATGCCCAGATCTAGGTGGATTCTATCACAAGGGTCTCTATAAGATCTTCAAACATGCGGAGGCGGATGGATTGGAGGGCGAAGTGGAGTGGTGTCTCCATTGTGGCCGCGCCGCCTACAATCATGCGCATATCGACATGAAGTTCCCTGATGGAACGCCGACAACAATGGAGGAGATTCTGAGGCGGAAGGAAATACCCCCTCTTTGGAAGATGGGTGACCCTTACGCGCGGACATGTACTCAAGAGGGGATTCATGGAGGTGGATTCCCTGAAAAGATAGGGCGCATTCGCGCATTGCGCGAGGCTGCGCTAGCGGCTCAAGAAAAGGTTGGAGTCGCTACGGAGTTGGAAGTCCAGAATAGTCTTGTTTCTGCGAACTGGAATGCGCCCCTTGTCAGCGGAGAAGGTCGTGTGAAATCGGATGCGGCTTTAAAGGGGATTGTTGAACGGAGGGAGAAGCGCGAAGCGGAGGCGAAGGCTGCGGGGGCAGCGAAAACGGCGGAAGCGAAAAAGGCTGCTGAGGCGGTACGTGACCGAAATATCTGGAATATTCCTGCCACCGCCTTTCCAGTCAAGTTGGAGAGGAGAGGCGAGGGCAACGAGGCCGCGGCCGACGTGAAGCGGCCCGCGGCGGATGCGCAGCTGAATCCCACGGTGGAGGATGGTCACAGTCTTTATAATCTGAATGACCCTGAAACAGATCCGGCTAGGCCCGTGATTCGCTTTGAGCATCGCATCTACACAAAAGGGGGTGGGAACAATGAGAACGCAGGCGCACTCGTCCGAGGCGAGATTCATCGTCACGGCAATGACGAACTCATCGGCATTCCATCCTTTGTAGAACGCTTACAGACTGTCTTAGCAGGTGAGTTCAGCACGCCCGAGTTTGGATACTGTTGGAATTATCCGCACTGTAAAGGTGTGATATGGCCCGAGGAGTTGGCCGCGCTGCGCGAGCTCGTCCCTGAAGAGCTGCCGGCAAAACTAGTGGAGGACTATAGTAAGAAATTCAACCGAAAATTCCAGGGGAAATTCACCCAGGGTGGAGGTGCGCGCGGAGGTGGAATGTCCATCTTTGTAGATGTCACGGACCAATCGAGCTGCTCTCTACCTCAAAAGGGTGTGCCAGGGAGCGGGACGCGCAGACGCGGTGGCGGACGGCGCGTGCGGCGGACACGGCGAGTGCGGCGGGAGCGTTAAAATTGAAGCGCCTCACCGTAGAATAGGACAACTACCCACATAGCCACAATGGCCGCGCAGTTGCAAGTCCAGTTTCACGTGACCCAGCGTCCCGTCTTGCCCAAATGGGTTCAAGACGTCGGCAGCAGCGGCACCGGCAGCCCGGGAAATTCGCCGCCGCCCTCCCCCGGTGACCACATCGCCATCACCATCCAGAACACCGCTACTGCCCCGTATCTGACGGCGTTGCCCCTCACCACCGCGACGAAGTCTCAGGCCAAGAGCAGAAATGGAGGAAGCCTGTTCAGGGTCTCGAGCGATGCTGACTGCGTTTGAAGCGGAGGCATCCGTCGAGGCCGCGCTGATGGCGTTCGTCCGGCAGGCGGAGCAGTCCTACGAGACTGCGCATGATATCACACTTTTTGTGTTCGCCCTGCGCAGTTTTCTCTGTTGGCATCGGGCTCCGGAGTTACTTCAGGAGCCTGCTACCATGCAACGAGTACATTCGACGTGGATTCAGCAGAACGAAGAGTCCTATACGCGGTGGCTGGTTTCCGCGAATGACGACCCGGAAGCCCTCAAATGGGCGAAATGGACCTTTCAGGCGAAGACATCCATCTTAAAAGAGTGGGCAAATGGACTCGCGGCGAATGTAACTTCCTCTTAAGGATTACGCAAGCGGGCGGAGCTAGAGCGGGAGCGCGAGCGGGATTGAGAGCCGCGACGGCGCCGTGTTGCACTCCGAGGAACGGCTGGACCAGGTGTAAAAAAGGGGCCTTTCGGGCCTGAGCGCCTCTTAGGGCTTTGCGGGCTCTGCTGCTTGGAACTTGACTTTGGCGCAGCTGTACCCAACACTTCCTCGACGACGCGCCTACGCCTTGTTTGGTCCCCCTGAACTTTTGGGGGGGCCACCACCTGCTGCGGACGTTTCCGCGTTTGGGTTGGTCCAAATATACCTTTAAAGAAGGCTAAAACCCCTTCCATTCTTACTGTATCATTGGAAATCTACCTGGGTGGAGACCGGTGTGGGGGGG
>JAIXUW010000267.1 GCA_027483355.1 Alphaproteobacteria bacterium | reverse complement strand
TCAATTCTCTTGCTATCCGATTGATTTCGGTCTTTGCTTATACTTCATCAGCAAACGATACAGAATCAACCTTGCTTCACAGCCGCGTATGATACGAAATTCGGTCTTCATCGGCCAAAAGAATGACCTGGCGCAAGCCGGTCTGGGTAATCAAGCAGGCAGCTAACTCCCCTGAAACCCCAAAACCCCACTTGGTTACCCACCCCCATACAAAACCCCCGCCGTTACCGGCGGGGGTTTTTTGTTAGTCGCCAATTAGCTGCGCGATTTAAGCAGACTATCTATCTTATTACTCAGCATGGTAAAATCGACAGGCTTGCTGATATAGGCCGAAGGCTTTAAATGCTCGACCGCAGCGCGGTCACGGGGGTCGTTCAAGGCGGTCAGAAAGACAAAAGGCAGATCGTTGAATTGGGGATAAGCCCCGCGAATGCGCTCGAGCACCTCATAACCGGACATGCCAGGCATGGCGCGATCACACAGGACCAAGTCGGGCTCCTGATCCACCAGCATGCGCAGCCCCTCCGCCCCATTCGGCGCTTCGATGACCATATGGCCACGCTCGGATAATTCATCCAGCAACATTTCACGCACCTGCGGCTCGTCCTCGATCAACAAAATTCTTGCCATGGCTTCCCCTTGTCTCTTGTCTAACGTATTGCGGCAATGGTCACCCCCCGGTTTCCATGTCCGCTCCATCGCATGCCAAATCCCAAGTTTGAATATGCTCACCCGTTCAGGTATGAACTCTTTTACCATATTAATTTTTAAGAAAGCGTTAACAGCGCTTGAAATTCTAGGATCATTCAACCTGGGGTGCCGGGATGAGAAGGCGCATCCAAAATGGGCAGGCGCACGGTCACTGTCGTCCCCTCGCCCTCAATGCTGTCGATATTAAGCGTCCCCTGATGCAGATCGACGAACTGGCGCACCAGATTAAGACCCAGGCCCGTACCGGCGATACCGCTCGAGGTTGAAGCGCGGTAATACTTACTGGTGATGCGGGGCAACTCATGGGCAGGAATGCCTAGGCCATAGTCTTGCACATTAATGACCACTTGCGCGTTTTCGACGCTGGCGCGCACTTCGACCTTATCCTGCCCCGGCGAATACTTGACTGCGTTCGACAACAAATTGGCCATCATCTGCCCAATCACGCGGCCATCCAGCCACATGGTCGGCGGTAGATCGCGCAGATCATCGATCAGCATGTGATGCGGGGATATTTCCTGCTGTTCGGCAATAGCGATCCGGAGAATATCTTCAAGGCGGCATTCTGCCAGTTCCACCTGCAAACGCCCGCTTTCCAGCATATGGGCTGACAACACAGCTTCGATCATGCGCACCAGCCGATCCACGGCGGAGCGAATAGTGCCCGCGCGTTTCTTGATGGCGGGCGCATCAAGTGTTTCGGCGCGGCTGTTCAATATCTGGGCGTTGCCATCGATAATCGTCAAAGGTGTGCGGAATTCGTGGCTGACCATCGACACGAAGGTCTTTTGCTGTTCGACAATGCCACGCTCCATATCCAAGGCGGCGGCCAATACTGCCGATTTTTCCGCCAACAAAGCCTGCTGCTTTTTAAGATCGGTAATGTTGGTGGTGGCCACCACCACCCCGCCGCCACCCTGCATGGCCTTGGCGCGCAGGCGCAGCCAGGTGCCATTGTTCATGCGGAATTCTTTGGTACCCACGGGCTTGCCCCACCAGGTCAGAATATCGCTATAGCGCGGATCTTGCGGCGGGATACCCAGTTCTTCGGCCACCTTGGCAAAAGCCAGGGTCATTTTGCGGCCCGGCACCAGATGTTCGGCGCTCTGAGGATAGGAATGTTTATAATGCTCGCTGATGAACAAAATAACGCCGTCGCGGTCCATGGCCAGCAGGGCATCGGGGCTCGCGTCGATGACGGTATTGGCGCGGGTCTGCACCTCGACCAGTTCGCGGGTACGACGCTCGACCAATTGCTCCAGGTGCTGGCGATAAAGCTCCAGCTGCTCTTCGTTTTCTTTTTCGGTGGTGACGTCGCGCATATTAAGGACAACGGCACGCACAGTCTCATCCTTTAAAAGGTTGGTGCCGATCACATCATAATTACGCCAGACACCGGTTTTCGTGCCAAAGCGATACTCAAGGCTATGCGCTGCCTTGGCGGTCGAGGTACAGATGGCGGAAAAGCGCGTGCTCGCCAAATCGGCATCTTCGCCGTGTATGAAAGTGAACAGGCTTTGCCCCAGTACTTCCCATTCGTCATAGCCGGTCTGGCGGGCAAACGCGGGGCTGGTGTACAGCACCGTGCCGTCCTCATCAATCAGCAGAATAATTTCATGGGCGTGTTCGATGACCCCCTTGAAACGCTCTTCGCTTTGCAGGATCTGACGCTTGGCTTCGGCCAGATCCTTGAAAGCGAGCAGTTTTTCTAAAAGATGCTTGCCAATCGGCGAAGCAAGATCGGTCATCTGCATGACCTCGTCAGCGCCCGCCTTTATATAGGCGCGACGCGCTTCATCGTTCTCTTCGGCCAAAACGATACAGGCTGTGCGGGGAAACAAGCTGGTCACCCGCAAGACGTCTTCGGAGGTCAACCCAAAGGCGCCGTCAATAAAGACCATGTCGGGTTGGGCGATGGTGGTGTCCACCTCGGCCAAGGTCCGGCTTTGGAAATCCAGGTGGTAATCTTGCACATTGGCCGCCATCAGCGTTGCCAATTTACTGGCCGTTTCCGGCCAGTCACTGATGACCAGCGTATGGAGGGTGCGGGTGACCATAGTTAGAGGGCTTCCCTCGTTGCCAGCACCCGCGGATGCAACCCGGACAGGCAGCCATACTTATATGTCAGTTCATAAATATCTGAGATATAGGCCAACTCTTGCCCCCCTTGGCACCGTTCTGCACATACATTAACATGTGACTGCAACAATCGTAGAGCCTCTTGTGGATAAGTGCGCGATTTTTGTTTTTATGTAAATAAAATAGACCGATGGAATTTTACCCGCAAAGCTTGACATAGTGGGTTTTCTCAGTATATTCGCACTCTGCATCGCGGCAAAGGTACGGCACTACTCTGTCTCACCTGAAACGTGGCAAGAATAACCTATTGAAATGAAACGGTAAAATAAAATGTACGCAGTCATCAAAACCGGTGGTAAGCAGTATCGCGTTCAGAAGGACGATATCCTGGAAGTCGCGACTCTTGAAGGTAAAGCGGGCGACACCATCTCGCTCGGCGAAATCCTGATGCTCGGTACCGATGGCAAAGCGACCATTGGCAGCCCCTTCGTTTCGGGCGCGAGCGTCAGCGCCACGCTTCTCGCGCACAAGAAGACCGATAAAGTCATCGTCTTCAAGAAAAAGCGTCGCCAGAATTATCGCCGCAAAAACGGTCATCGTCAAAACGTCACGGTGGTCAAAATCACCGAGATCAAAGCGTAATTCGTTTACGTATTTGATCGGATAAACAAAAGGAGTAATACGTCATGGCTCAGAAGAAAGCCGGTGGTAGTTCCAAGAACGGTCGCGACTCAGCTGGCCAACGACTTGGCGTCAAAGTATTCGGCGGTCAGCAAATCCTGTCCGGAGGTATCATCGTGCGCCAGCGCGGCACCAAATTCCATCCCGGTAAATTCGTCGGCATCGGTAAAGACCACACTCTGTTCGCCATGCGCGACGGCGTGGTGAAATTCCATGGTGGCATTAAAGATCGTAACTACGTTTCTATCGTTGCCGCTGACGAAGCCTAAAAACGCCGGACTGACATCTAAAAACCGGGGTCGCTGCCACAGCGCCCCGGTTTTTTATTAACCACCTAACCTGTGATGCCATGAAATTCCTCGATGAAGCCAAGATATATCTTGAAAGCGGTACCGGCGGCGCGGGTGCCGTCTCGTTCCGTCGTGAAAAGTATATCGATATGGGTGGCCCAGATGGTGGCAATGGCGGCCGGGGTGGTCACATATATCTCGAATGCGTCGAGAACCTGAATACGCTGATCGATTTTCGCTACACGCAGCATTTCCGCGCGGGTACTGGCCACCATGGCATGGGCGAAATGCGCTCGGGCGGGGTTGGTAACGATATCGTCATTAAGGTGCCGGTCGGTACAGTGGTGCTGGACGAAGACAAAGAAACCGTACTGCTCGATATGGTGACGCCTGGTGAAAAAGTGCTATTCCTCAAAGGCGGCGATGGTGGCTTTGGTAACGCTCACTTTAAAACCTCGGTCAATCGCGCACCGCGTAAATTTCTGCCCGGCTGGCCCGGCCAGGAACGCGCCATCTGGCTGCGCCTGAAACTGATTGCCGATGCGGGCATCGTTGGTCTGCCCAATGCGGGTAAATCGACCTTTTTGTCGGTGGTCAGCCGCGCCAAACCAAAAATTGCCGACTATCCCTTTACCACCCTTGCCCCTAACCTGGGCGTAGTCAAACACCACGACCATGAATTTGTGCTGGCGGATATTCCCGGACTGATCGAAGGGGCGCATGAGGGGGTTGGTCTGGGTGACCGCTTTTTAGGGCACGTCGAGCGTAC
>JAIXUW010000235.1 GCA_027483355.1 Alphaproteobacteria bacterium | reverse complement strand
TGCGCCTTGTCGTGGTGCATATAACCAACCGAATAGAAATGCACCATGCAGGAAACGACGTTGATGACGACAACCATAACGGCTGCCAACTGATCAAACCGCAAGGCCCATTTCAGGTTGAGCGTACCAGACGCAATCCAGGTCATTAGCTCGACCGTGCGGGGATTACCATCGTAATTGACATCGATCATCAGCATGATGGCGCAAACGGCGGCCACCAGCATCAGGCCGCAGGTAACCACTTGCGATCCGACATCGCCCAGTTTGCGGCCGAACAGGCCCGCCAAAAGCGCGCCCAAGAGCGGAGAAAATACAGCCAGCATTTCAGTCATGGTTTTATCCTTTGAGCGTGCTGATATCTTCGATGGCAATCGTCGATTTGTTACGGAAGAAAGCCACCAGAATGGCAAGACCAATCGCGGCCTCGGCGGCGGCAACGGTCAGAATAAACATCGAGAAGACCTGCCCCGTCAAATCGCCATGCAGGCTGGAAAAAGCCACCATATTGATGGTGACCGACAACAAGATCAGCTCGATCGACATTAAAATGACGATCACATTGCGGCGATTTAAAAAGATGCCGAAAACACCCAGCGTGAACAGGATGGCTGAAAGAAAGAGAAAATGCGTGGGTCCGATCATTGTCATGATACACCTTCGCCAGAATTGATTTTTTCAACGCGCAAGACGTCTTTGGGATGACGGTCAACCTGGCGGCTGACTTCCTGGCGACGCACATTAGGCCGATGCCGGAGGGTAAGCGTAATCGCCCCAATCATCGCCACCAGCAGGATTAGACCCGAGAGCTGGAAAATATAGGCATAATGGGTATACAGCACCTGACCCAAGGCATGGGTATTGCTGACCTCCAACGGGGCGTGGCGCATATGAGGTGCCACGGCTGCCGTGTCAGACGTCCATTTACTGAAGATCCAGAAGAATTCGACCAGCATCACCGTACCGACCAGACCGCTGAGGGGCAGATAGCGCCCCATACCCCGTCGCAGTTCGGCAAAATTGATATCCAGCATCATGACGACGAAAAGGAAGAGGACCGCTACTGCGCCCACGTAAACGATCACCAAAATCATGGCGAGAAATTCGGCGCCCAGCAAAACGAATAATCCTGCCGCATTAAAAAACGCCAGGATCAGAAACAAAACCGCATGAACGGGGTTTTGCGCCGAGATGACCATCAGGGCGCTCAGTACCAACACGCCCGACAGGACGTAGAAAAAAAGGCTTTCGATCATGGTCTGTTGTCTTTCCTTACCTGTAGGGCGCGTCGGCTTCGATATTGGCAGCCAGTTGCGCTTCCCAGCGGTCACCATTAGCGAGCAGTTTGTCTTTGTTATAGTAAAGCTCGGCGCGGGTTTCGGTGGCGAATTCGAAATTGGGGCCTTCCACGATCGCATCAACCGGGCAGGCTTCCTGACAAAGGCCGCAATAGATGCACTTGGTCATATCGATGTCATAGCGGGTGGTGCGGCGGCTGCCATCATCGCGCACAGCCGCTTCGATGGTGATGGCCTGGGCCGGGCAGACCGCCTCGCAAAGCTTGCAAGCGATACAGCGTTCTTCACCATTCGGATAGCGGCGCAGCGCGTGTTCACCCCGGAAACGCGGCGACAGTGGGCCTTTTTCAAAAGGGTAATTGATAGTGACCTTGGGCTTGAACATATATTTTAATGTCAGCGCAAAGCCTTTGACCAGTTCGGTCATTAAAAAGCCCCGCGCGACGCGATCAAGGAATACGGACATCGGCTTAGCCCCCGGCCATGTTGGGCAGAGCTTCGGCATAAACCAAAACACCCGCCATGATAACAACCCAGATCAGCGTGAGCGGCAGGAAGACCTTCCAACCCAGACGCATCAACTGGTCGTAGCGATAGCGCGGCAAGGTGGCCCGCGCCCACAAAAAGACGAACAATACGAAACAAACCTTGAGGATGAACCAGATAACACCGGGCACCACGGCCAAGGCCTCGATACCGAAGGGGGGCAACCAGCCACCCAGGAACAAGACAGCCGTCATGCCGCTCATCAAGATCATGTTCATGTATTCACCCAGGAAGAACAGGGCGAAAGTCATCGACGAGTATTCGACGTTATAGCCGCCGACCAGTTCCGATTCCCCTTCGGGCAAATCAAACGGTGCACGGTTCGTCTCGGCGAGTGCCGAAATGACGAAAACGATAAACATGGGGAAGAGCAGCAGATCGACCCACCAGTCACGCTCGGCCATGACAATGTCAGTCAGGTTGAGGGAACCCGTCGTCAGCAAAACGCAGACCAGCACCAAGCCGATGGAGACCTCATAAGAGACCATCTGTGCGGCCGATCGCAGCCCGCCCAAGAAAGCATAGCGCGAGTTCGATGCCCAACCCGCCATCAGAATGCCGTAAACACCCAGCGATGAAATAGCAAAGAGGTAAAGTACACCCACATTAATATCAGCCAGCACCCAACCGGCATTGACCGGGATCACTGCCCAGGCGACAAGCGCCAGCATAAACGTCAGCATCGGCGCGATAACGAAAATGACGCGGTTGGCACCCGATGGAATGATGGTTTCTTTGCCCAACAGCTTCAGGCCATCAGCCAAAGGCTGTAACAAACCAAACGGCCCCACCATCATCGGCCCCTGCCGCAACTGCATAGCCGCCAGGACTTTGCGTTCGGCATAGGTCAGATAGGCCATTGCCAAAATCAGCGGCACCACCAGCAACAGAACATAGCCGGTGATCACCAGTACCGGCTGAATGTAGCCGGTGAAGAAATCACTCTGCAGGAAGGCGATATTCTCAAGCATGGGCCACCTTCTTCTCTGCCCCGCCGCGAATAAAGGCAGCGGTCGCCTCGGCCATTACCTTAGAGGCACGGGTGATGACGTCGGTCATATAGTAATTGTCGATGGCGCGGGTGAAACCCGTCGTCTCAAGAGCGCCCTTGTCGCCGAACGCGCCCCATGCCACTGGCATGATGGCGTCGGTTGTTGCAAACAATGGGTTAACCGCCACCAGACGCTTGCGCACATCGGGCAGTGTGTCATAGGGAAGCGTTTTGCCCAGTACCTCGGAGAGAGCGCGCAGGATTTTCCAATCCTCGCGTGCATCACCGGGCGGGAAGACGGCTTGGCGCGCTTGCTGCACGCGGCCTTCGATATTGACGTAGGTGCCATTCTTTTCGGTATAGGCAGCACCCGGCAGAATAACGTCCGCACGGGCAGCGCCGGCATCGCCATGGTGCCCCTGATAAATCACAAAGGCGTTACGGCTGATCTTGTCGGTGCGCAGCTCGTCGGCGCCCAGCAAGAACAAAACATCAAGCGCCATCAGGGCATCAATATCACGCGTGCCGGTGAAGCCAAGCGACAACGCCGCCATACGGCTGGCAGCGGTGTGCAGCATATTGAAGCCATTCCAATCGTCGCGCACCATATTGAACTTGACCGCTAGTTCGCGGGCGAGGTTCTGTACGGCCGCGCCATCGGCCCGGCGCAACGCCCCTGCCCCCAAAATGACCACCGGGTTCTTGGCACCCTGCAATACTTTGGCGAATTCATGGGTACCAGCCAAAATTTCTTTCAGCGTCTCGGCACCGGCGCCCAATTGCTTGGCGGGATAGTTGAGTTCGCAAGGCGCGCCCACGACGCCAACCTTGATGCGGTTGTTGAGCCAGGCTTTACGAATGCGTGCATTCACCAATGGCGCCTCGAGGCGCGGGTTGGTCCCCACCAGTAAAATCACATCGGCCTTCTCAAGCTCGGCAATCGGCGTGTTAAAGCGGTAACCGGCCGGGTTGCTGACATCATAATGTGCGCCGTCTTGGCGGCATTCGAGGTTGTTCGACCCGAGGGCCGCCATCAGGTCTTTGAGGGCGACAATAGATTCAGCATCGGCCAGATCGCCGACGATGGCACCAATACGGTCACCTTTAACGCCTTGCAACTTTTCGGCAATCGCCGCGAAAGCCTCGGACCAGGTGGCAGGCGTCAGGCGGCCGTTGCGGCGCACATAGGGCTGATCAAGGCGTTGTAGTTTCAGGCCGTCCCAGGCGAAACGGGCCTTGTCGTGCATCCATTCCTCGTTCACCTGCTCGTGCAGGCGCGGCAGAATACGCATAACTTCACCACCGCGCACGTCGATGCGGATATTACCGCCGACGGCATCGGATACATCAATGCTGTCAACCTTACGCAGTTCCCACGGGCGGGCCGTGAAGGCATAGGGTTTGTTGGTGAGCGCACCCACCGGGCACACATCAATCAGGTTACCCGACATTTCGGATGAGACCATTTTCTCAACATAGGTGCCGATCTCGAGGTGTTCGCCGCGGTTCAACACGCCCAGATCATCCACACCGGCAATTTCTTCGCCAAAGCGGACGCAACGGGTGCAGTGGATGCAGCGGGTCATGATGGTTTTGATGAACGGACCAAGTTCTTTATCCTTCACCGCACGTTTTTCTTCCTGATAGCGCGAGCGGTCAAAACCATAGGCCATGGCCTGATCCTGCAAATCACACTCCCCGCCCTGATCGCAAATGGGGCAATCCAGCGGGTGGTTGATCAGCAGCATTTCCATGACGCCCTTACGCGCCTTGTGGACGAGCGGCGAATTGGTGAAAACCTTCATATCATCGGCGCAGGGCAT
>JAIXUW010000100.1 GCA_027483355.1 Alphaproteobacteria bacterium | reverse complement strand
CCGATATCGGCGGCCACGGCCGTATAGGTGAAGCTGAGCGCGACACTACCGGCCCCACCGCTATAGGTGGCAGTGCGCGGTACGCCATTGATGGTGAAAGACAGCACCGGTGTGCCGCTGACTGTCACCGGTTTGCTGAAGGGCAGCACAATATCAAAACTACCGCCGGCAAAATTAGCCACCGCCGGCATATCGGTCACATAGGGGGCGGCGGATGTACCCGTCTCGATGCTTTGGCCCTGACGATCAAGCTTCAGGTGCGCTTCATTGCGATGCAGCTCCGCTTCCAGGTCATTGAAGGGGGTGAGGGTGGGCGTGCCCAGATCGGCCACCACCGTATCGCCCGCACTGGCGGTCTGGGTACCGTTGGTGACCTCGACACTGATATCGCCATCCCGCACGCGCACGCTTGTGCGGCTGCCATCACTGCGCAGATCAATATCGGTACCTGTCAAAATGACCGAACCGCCCGGAATATTGATGGTGATATCGGTGGCGCCAGAAATAAAGCGCATGATGCCCGAGATCAGGGTCACATTGGTGGGCGCGATCTGTACTTGACTATCCTGACCAATGATGAGCGTGGCGCCATTGCCATAGGCAAGCTCGACAATCGCCCCCAGCGTATTGGCAACCGTGATGCGGCTGCCAAAGGGCAATTGCTGACCCACCCGCACGGCACCATTGCCACCATCGGGGCGTTGTACCGTATTAGCCCCCGCTGTTGCGACCACCCGCGCGCTCAAGGCGGGGTCTTGCCGGGTTTCTTTGAGAATACGGTTTTCGCGCTGCACCTTGTCGAAACGGCGGCCCGACACATCGCCCAGATCGTATTCGGCTTTCTTCAGCTGTTTGTCCGCGTCGATGCCGAACAGCCAGCGGAAACTGAGCATGGTGGTCAGCGTCATACTTTCGTCGGTATCGCGGCCCGCCCGCATCCCCAGTTTCAGGGCCGGTACCGGGCTGTAATCGAACCCGGCCTCGGCCCCTTGCAAATTGCCCTCGGCGCCATCGCGCTCCCAGACATAACCGCGGGCGGCGAGTTGAATGTCGGGGAAATCCGGCAAGCGGCCGGTCAGGCCACCGTCCCAACCCGCCATGCCACGCTCTTGAAAACCGGGATCGGTATCGCGCCAACCCGTCAGCGGCCAGTACCGATTGAGATGCACCGACAACAACGAGGTCGAGGCATCGGCACCGATACTCATCCGCGCATGACGGTCGGGCCATTCGTAATCGATGAAGCTATTGACGCCATAAAGATACTTGCGGTCCGGCGTCATCTGGCGATAGGCCAAACCGAAATTGCCCGTGCGGGTATCGTCCTGGGTACGCAGACTTGCCTGCCCGAAAAAACTATGCCGCAGATCGGCACTCTCGTAAAACGGCTGAATAGTGGTGAGCGCATATTCCGGCGACTGGTCTTTGCGGACGATGAACTCACCTTCCAGATTTTGCAGCCCACCCATCGGCAAACCGCGCAGGCCATCCAGACCCAGATTGATCGCATCATTGACCAGCCCCAGTTGAAATTCACTGATCGCCTGATCCAGCATACCGTCGGTGGCATTGCCGGTCAGCAGGGCGTCAAAGGCCTGCGAAGAAGCGCCTGAGGCCTGACGCTGCAGGCTTGCCAGCATCAGAGCGGCGATTTCGCGCTGCATGCGGTCGCCCATACTGGCATCGGGCGATAACTGCGTGCTGGGCGTAAAGAAACGGCTGCTGATATAATCGCTTACGTAATCACTCATCGCCCCTTGCAGCCGCGACTGCGCCAGACCCAACGCTTTGCCCTGCATATAATCGCGCGCGTCATCACCGCCCAGCGTCTGCATCTCGGCATAACCAAGCTCGCCATAGATATCATCGTAAGCAGGACCGCTCGCAATCACATCATCATGCGCATCCCGCTGCCACTGCGGCTGACCCGGATCGGCATTGATGCCGAGATATTCAAAAACCTGACTGCCCATACCGCGGTCGGGCGCGGGGGCGATTTGTTGGGGGGGGTTATCGCTCTCCGGGCTGGCACTTTGATCCGATGGTGAACAGCTGATCAAAACTGCGCCCAGAAAAACAAAAAACACACGCGCAAAGGCTATGAGCTTTCGACGGATCAACACAAATCTTGGTCTTTCGCTGCAAGCGTCACCCGGCAGTGGGCAACGGCGTCTCGGGGCCAGATATTTTAAATGTACGGCGGTGATGACCAGCATAGGGGAATTTGCCAGTGATTAAAACGCTTTATCTAGTTTAAGTGATTGAAACCACTAAGTTATCCACAGGTCGCGCACGCAATCGTACCACCTGTCGGGCCGCTGCCCTTGTATTGCTTTTGTTCACATTGTGTTCTATAATAAGTGTTCAAATACGGAGTCTTTTGATGCATAGCGTCCACGACAAACTGGCCATTCTGGCCGATGCCGCCAAATACGATGCTTCTTGCTCCAGCAGCGGCTCGAAGGGTACCCGCAAAGGCCCAGGTTTAGGATCAACCGAAGGGGCCGGCATTTGCCACAGCTACACGCCCGATGGCCGCTGCATTTCGCTGTTGAAAATCCTCCTCACCAATTACTGCATTTTTGACTGCAAGTACTGCATCAACCGCGTCTCCAGCGACGTGAAACGCGCCCGCTTTACGGTCGAGGAAGTTGTCCGCCTCACCCTCGATTTCTACAAACGCAATTACATCGAGGGGCTGTTTTTATCCTCCGGCATCATCCGCGATGGCGATTACACCATGGAACAATTGATCGAGGTGGCAAGATCGCTGCGACAAGACCATCAATTTCGCGGCTATATCCACCTGAAAACCATCCCCGGTGCCGCCGATGAACTGGTGCAGCAGGCGGGGCTTTATGCCGACCGTCTCTCGGTCAATATCGAACTCCCCACCAAGGTCGACCTTAAGAACCTCGCCCCTGAAAAAGACCGCGCCAAACTTGAAAACAATATGTCGATGATCAAGGAGAAGGCGGACGAGTTGAAGGACGCGCGCAAAAACATCAAATCAACCCCATTGTTTTTACCCGCCGGACAAAGCACGCAGATGATCGTGGGTGCCACCCCTACGCCTGATCTTGATATTCTTAAAACCGCATCGAACCTCTACACCGGCTATAAATTACGCCGCGTTTACTATTCCGCCTTTAGCCCCATCCCGCACGCGGACAGCCGCTTGCCATCGCAAACACCGCCCCTGATCCGCGAACACCGGCTCTATCAGGCCGATTGGATGCTGCGTTTTTACGGCTATAACGTTGATGATATCGTCAGCGACCGCCATCCTGATCTAGATCTCGAGGTCGACCCCAAAACCGCCTGGGCGCTGCGCAACCCCGGCTTTTTTCCGGTCGATGTCAACCGCGCCCCGCGTGAAAAACTCTTGCGTGTCCCAGGTTTTGGCGTGGCATCGGTGCATAAAATGCTGGCGCTGCGGCGGCATCACCGCATCATCCTGGCCGATCTTACGCGCTTGCGGGTGGCGCTCAACCGGGCGCGGTTTTTCATCATTACCGCTGATAATACTACTACGGCGCGCAGCATCGACGCCCTTGATTTACGCCAACGCCTGATGCCTGGCCCCAAACAACTGGCACTGGATCTGGGCTGATGCGCCACACCGTTCATGTCGATAGCTTCGCCGATTGGCGCCGCGAGGCACGGCTCTGCCTGCAACGTCAATTGCGGCCGGAAAGCCTGATTTGGTGTGATGGCACCGCCCCCCAGCTGGATTTATTATCGGTTGCAGCCCAAGCACTGCCGCCCCCGGTGAACGCGCCGGTTTTCAACGTGCCCGCCGCCTTTTTACAACTGGCGAATAAGGTCGCCTGTCACCGCGACAGCGCCAAATGGGAACTGCTGTATCTCGCACTCTGGCGTCTGGCGGCGGGGGAACGGTATCTTTTATCGGT
>JAIXUW010000320.1 GCA_027483355.1 Alphaproteobacteria bacterium | reverse complement strand
TCATAACCTGGCGGGGAGCCGATCAGCTTGGCAGCCGCGTGCTTTTCCATGTATTCGGACATATCGTATACTTGCAACGCACGCTCATCACCGAACAACGCCTCAGCCAAGGCCTTGGCCAATTCGGTTTTCCCAACACCCGATGGGCCCAGGAACATGAACGAGCCAATCGGCTTGTTGGCTTTTTTCAGACCGGCGCGGCCGCGACGAACCGATTTCGCCAGTTCCTTAACAGGCTCCGGCTGACCAAAGACGCGATTGCCCAGGGTTTCTTCCAGTTTCATCAGCTTGGCGGTTTCATCCTGCTGCAGCTTGTTCATCGGCACACCCGACAGGCGGCTGAATTCAGCCAGGACGTGTTCGGCCTGCAATTCGAGACCCTTGTTGATCTCCGCAGTCATCGCTTTGTATTTTTTCTGGTTTTCAGCGACAGCGCGGACAAAATCAGCCCGCTTTTGCTGTAATTCGCCAATCGCCGAACGCTCAATACCGGCTGATTGCATACGGCCGAACATGGCGCGAATATTGCTGGGACCGCCTTCGACGGCGGCAGGCGCTTCAGCGACAGCTGCGGGTGCGGCTTGCGCCACAGGCTCAGCCGTTTTGGCCTGAGCGGCCTCCTCGGCATCCTTCTGGCGCAGGGTTTCAATTTCAGCATCGATATCGCGAATAGCTTTCTCGCCGTCACGTTGATCTTTATAGACCTTACGGACATTATCTTGCATTTTCTGCCATTCGCCGCGCGCGGTCTCGAGGTTGGTTTCGCGTTCGATTTTCAAGGCTTCCAGTTCCGCCGCCGATTTATCAGCAAGCGGCCCCTTGCCTTCCGCGGCCAAAGCCACCTCTGCCAAGGCAGCTTCGGCATCTCTGATGCACGCAGGGTGGGAATGCATTTTATGACGATAGGCGGTCAGCGCCCCTTCCAGGATCATCGTCGAACGCTTGGGCTGCGCCGTATTCAGGTTCAGACCGGGATATTTCGCGGTCAGTTCCAGCAGCATTTTGGTGGCTTCAGGTGAAATTTTGACACCATGAAACGCCTCCAGGCCCGGTACCACCGACTCCAGGATTTCCGTCATGGCGGCAGGCGAAGGTTCACGTACTTCAAGGAAGCTGAAAATCTCTACAACATCAGAGTGGGATTTAAAAAGATCAGGCAAATTACCGTCGCGGGTTTCGAAAACCACCTGCAAACCAGCATTCAGGCGCGCTTCGCGCATCAGAATATTGACAATATTATTGACGCCATTATTGCGGACGCCATCAAGGAAATCTTTGGTGTCATCAATGACCAGCACCGTATCGGGCTGGCTTTTCAGCGTGGTCATGACCTGCTGAAAACCTTCGTTGATTTTGGCATGATCACCCGAACCAAACAGCGCATCAATGTCGAGCCAGTAAAAACGCTTGCCCACGATATCGAAGGGGGTGCTGAGGTCTTCTTTGGATGCTTGCAGACCCAGCAGGACCGACGTAATCCCGACCCCATTTTGTCCATGCAGCACCAGATTATTGTTATCTTTGCGCATCAGAACATTGGCAACGTTTTCCAGGTCTTTCTCGCGGCCGATCAGTTTGAAGCCGGGCTTGCGGGCGAGCATGTCGCTGCCGCGGATAAGAAAATCACTGGGTGCAATCGTAGAGGCTGGCGTGGTGGTGGTCATTATCTGTGCCCTCTGGGAATATGTCCGTAACGGAGTTTTTTGATTTTTTTATTGAATAGTCAGATGCTAGGGGTGGAAAACTCCGGGGAACGGCGATGGTATGCCGTCCCCCGGATATTCCATTTGGTTAGCCCATCAGCTTTCCGAAGTCAGCCGGGCCGCCTTTTTTAGCAGCAGGTGTAGTTGCCGCTTTTGTATCGTTGCTGGGCGTTTTACCAGCAAAGTCGTTGTTGACTTCAGCCTGAGCAGCCATCGATTTCTTGAGGCTGTCGGCTGTTTTAGCTGCTTCGATGCTGGCGCGTTCTACGCCCTCAACGATAGAGGCCAGACCTTCACGCGCCATCTTGGCCGTGGTTTCGGTCAGTTCTCTGTACTGAACCATCTCGTCGATGGCTTTGTTCAAGCCGACGGAGACGTCTTTCAGACCAACAGCAGTGCGGATAGCTTCCTGACCGGCGATGACGTTAGTCTTCTCGTTCATGCTGGTAACAGCCATTTTGGCAGCTTCTGAAGATTCGTTCAGGGCAGCGGCATTAACAGCTTGCAAAACCATGCTCAGACGATCAGCAACACCCGCCACACCCGAAGAGTGCAGTTCGCGTGCTTTGCTGACCTGGTCACGGTTGGCATCCTTCATAACCTTGATGCGGACACCTTGGTTGGCCAAATCACCCAGGGTTTTGACGGTTTCAACAGCCGAAGAACCTTGTTGAGTGATGAAATCTTCAACGAAAAGCTGCTTGCTTTCGCGCTTCATCTTCTCGATTTCGGTTTCTTCTTTGCCTTCAGGCGGCTGCAGACTTGCGTGGACTTCCTGGTTTTTGGCAGTAGCTTCTTTGGTTGCATCGGTCAAAATGACATAGATCTGACGCATACCGTTGTTGGCGTCGAACAGGTTGTTCACCTGGCCGGTCATACCATCAAGATGGGTCAGAACTGTACCAACACGGGTATCGGTATTGGTGACAAAGTTCTGGGCCGCACTGACCAGCTCTTTTTGACGCTGCTTGTGCTGTTCCGACGAAATGTCCAACAGCTCTTTCAGCTTGGCTTTTTCAACCAGGAAGTCTTGATATTCCGACTGACGACGCTGTGCTGGATCATTGAGATCTTTCAGTTTCTGTGCTTCGGCTGCTACCTGCTCACCCATAGCTTTCAGCTTTTCTTCAGCGCTGAAAATATCACGGATGGTTTCATCTTTCAGACCGCCCATGCCGAAGAACTTGCGATATTTACCGCTCTTCGAATTTTTCATCAGGTAAACGTCAGAGTTAGCCTTCTGGACAGTACCCTTGAGCTCTTCAAGTTTGGTTTCGGTCGCGGCAATATCAACCAAACGTTGGGCTTCGGCTTCTTCGTCTTCTTTGATTTCCTGGAAAACGCCCAAAACGGTATCACCGCCAGCCATACGCAGCTTGTAGACCGCATCGATGATATCGGTCAGCGGGCTCATACGCTGGTCAAATTCCAGCAGGCCGCTGTTCAATTCGTCAATAACGGCTTTGAGTTCGCTGAAAGCGCCGGTGTCGGTCAGCTTGATGATTTCCTGGGCAAGCATTTTGCGCTCTTCCTGGAGGTATTCTTTGAAAACGTCGAATTCCTTCTGACGCTCTTTGCTGAGTTCACGGGTTTCAGGGTCCACGGTCATCGCTTCTACGATGGCAGCTTTTTTCTCTTCCGGGGTGGCACCGCTCCAAATGATTTTGTGGAAGGTGTTTTCTTCGATTTTGGCGAACTTGGCCGAACGCTGCAGTTCTTTGTTCGCGGTCTGGGTGGTAGCCGCAGTGCGACGCTGGGTGGCGGGGCCGCCTTGGGCCTCGGCAATCAGGTCGCTCATGCTGCGTTTCATTTTGGTTGCTTCACTCATCTGTCTCTCCTTTTGAGTTTCTTGGTGTTTTTTGTAGTACCGGTTTGTTTAGGCTTGGTTAGATGGCTTTAATATTCTGGAAAAAATCTGCTGTAGGGTTCATTAAGGGTTGAAGGTTTCGCCAGGCGATCTCCTTGATTAACTTTCTGTAAACTAATTATGGATACTGTTTAGCCTATTTCCGCCTCATCTGGCAAGAAAAATCGACATGACGCTTTGGTCATGAGCAAAACGATAAAGGCTGATTGAAGGTAGAGTGCCTGAAAATACAACAGATTAGGCATTTGCTGGGGCAGGATAGCCGCGGCCAAGAGGGCCATAAAAGCGATACACATGGTCGGAATATGACGTCGTCGGTCAGCCATGGCGGGTGCCTTTTCTCCTTGTTTATAAAGCATTTTCTCTACTGGGTATGTAAGTTCAGACTAACATTTTGTAATTATCTGTCAATTTTTATTGAAAATGTGTAATTAAATCATAAGTTTACAAATTATTAACTCATTTTATTGCGCGGTTATTTACGCGGTTTTTGCTGCTTTGCGACGAATCGTCGCGGCTTCATTGATCTTAAGTGGCTGAAAAAAAAGAAAAGCCTGCCAAAGGCAGGCCAAGAATCACTAAATTTGAAGAAAATGGTGGGCGCTGAGAGACTCGAACTCCCGACACCCTCGGTGTAAACGAGGTGCTCTACCAACTGAGCTAAGCGCCCGGGAAGACGCACATTAGCCACCGCCCTCACCCTTTGTCAAGCAGGTTTGACACAAAAAACCCGGAGCATGGCCCCGGGTTTTTTGTCGTTCCTGTGAGAACAGAAATCAGCCGTTGACGGCTTCTTTCAGTTCTTTGCCAGGCGTGAATTTGACGCGGTTGCTGGCTTCGATCTTGATGGCTTCACCCGTGCGCGGATTGCGGCCGGTTGATGCTTCGCGGCGCGAGACCTTGAAGCTGCCAAAACCGGTAAAGCGCGCTTCGTTGCCTTCACGCAAGGTAGCGCCGATCGAGGCAAAAGCCTGGTCGACGACTTCGGTGATTTGGGCTTTGGTCAGGCTGTCAACTTTGGATGCGATGGCATCGATCAATTCGTTTTTGTTCATCTTCAATCTCCTCGCGGGGGTGAATACGACACTTCGCATACAGCACAGCCAACCGCCGTAGGATGAGCCGCGAGAACGAGAAATGCCTGAGACCGCCATTTTGCGCAGGTTTTGCGCCAATAGCAACCTCAAGCATTTCTATATTATGTTAATGACGAAGCTCGTCCGTCTCTTTACCGTCCTTGGCTACGGCCGCTTCGGGCGGTTTATCTTCCACCGGCTCCGGCGCCGATACCAGGGCGTGATGCAGGACTTCCGTGATGGTGCGCACGGGCACAATCTCGAGGCCTTTTTTGACGTTATCGGGTATCTCCGTCAGATCCTTAACGTTTTCGATGGGGATCAATGCCTTGGTAATACCACCACGCAGCGCCGCCAGCAGCTTTTCTTTCAAGCCGCCGATGGGCATAACCTGACCGACCAGATCAACCTCGCCCGTCATGGCGATATCGTTGTGAATGGCGATACCGGTCAGGCTGGAAACGATGGCGGTGACCATGGCGATACCCGCCGATGGACCGTCTTTGGGTGTAGCCCCTTCAGGCACGTGGACGTGAACACCCAAATTGTTCAGGGTTTCATCCTTGATGCCCAATTGGCGCGACCGCGATTTGATCAGCATTTCGGCAACCTGCACCGACTCTTTCATCACATCACCCAGTTGCCCAGTCATCGACACTTTGCCTTTGCCGCCCGGGAAAGTCACCGCTTCGATCTGCAACAGATCGCCGCCGACTTCGGTCCAGGCAAGGCCAGTGACCACACCGACGCGGTCCTCGGCATCGGCCTGACCATATCGGTAGCGCGGCACGCCGGCATATTTTTCGATATTCTTGGGTGTCACCGTCAAGGTGGTCTTTTTGCCGAGCATGATTTCCTTGATGGCTTTGCGGGCCAAGCTGGACAATTCACGCTCCAGGTTGCGCACGCCCGCTTCACGGGTGTAATAGCGGATCAGGTGGCGAATAGCCGCATCAGTCACGCTGAACTCGGCCGTTTTCAGGCCGTTCGCTTCCATGACCTTCTTGAACAGGTGGCGTTTAGCGATTTCAAGTTTTTCATCCTCGGTGTAACCCGACAGACGAATAATCTCCATACGATCTAGCAGAGGACGCGGCAGGTTCAGCGAATTCGCTGTGCAAATAAACATCACATCCGACAAGTCGTAATCGACCTCAAGATAGTGATCATTAAATTTGCTGTTTTGTTCGGGGTCCAAAACCTCGAGCAGAGCCGCTGCCGGATCACCGCGATGGTCATGACCCATTTTCTCGATCTCGTCGAGCAGGAAGAGCGGGTTCGACACCTTGGCTTTCTTCATGCCCTGGATAATGCGACCCGGCATCGAGCCAACATAGGTACGGCGGTGCCCACGAATTTCAGATTCGTCCCGCACGCCGCCCAGAGACATCCGCACATAGGTACGGTTGGTCGCCTTGGCAATCGAATGCGCCAGCGACGTTTTGCCGACACCGGGGGGGCCAACCAGGCAGACAATCGGACCTTTGACCTTGTTCGAGCGTTGTTGCACGGCCAGGTATTCAAGGATGCGTTCCTTGACCTTTTCCAAACCGTAGTGGTCTTTGTTCAAGACCTTTTCGGCGTAGCGCAGATCTTTAAGGATTTTGGAGCGTTTCTGCCAGGGCACCGAAGTCAACCAATCGAGGTAATTGCGAATAACCCCCGCCTCGGCCGACATGGGCCCCATCTGGCGCAGCTTTTTAATCTCGCCCAGCGCCTTGGTTTTGGCTTCTTTGGTCATGCGGAGTTTATTGATCTTGGCTTCGATCTCGCCGATTTCATCGACACCGTCTTCGCCTTCGTTCAGCTCTTTTTGTATCGCCTTCATTTGCTCGTTGAGGTAATACTCGCGCTGGGTTTTCTCCATCTGCTTTTTAACCCGGCCGCGGATACGTTTTTCAACCTCCAGAACGCTGATCTCGCCTTCCATGTAGCCGAAAATCTGCTCAAGACGATCCGCAACGTTAAGTATCTCCAGCAGTTTCTGACGATCAGGAATTTTCAGGACCAGATGCGATGCCACGGTATCGGCAAGCTTTTGCGGGCTATCGATCTGACTGATCGAGGCAATAATCTCGGGCGGGATTTTCTTGTTGAGCTTGACGTATTGATCGAACTGCGACACGCAGGCGCGCATCAGGCCACTGATGGCTTCGCTGGAGACGACCGGCTCGTTGACGGGCTCCGCATAAGCTTCGAAGTAATCGGGCTGCGTGGTGTAATTCAACACCTTGGCGCGGCTATGGCCCTCGACCAGCACTTTGACCGTTCCATCGGGCAGCTTGAGCAGTTGCAACACCGTACCAATGGTACCGACTGAAAACAAATCACCCGCATTCGGATCGTCCTGCTGGGCGGATTGCTGGGTGACCAGTAAAACTTTTTTGTTACCTTGCATGGCGGCTTCAAGCGCGCGCACAGATTTATCGCGCCCAACAAACAGCGGCACGATCATGTAGGGAAAAACGACGATGTCGCGGAGCGGCAGTACAGGATATTTGGTACCGGCCATAACCGTATCGTGATCCATGGTATATAAACCTTTCTTCTTCAGTCGTTTAGTCCATCACCGAGTATGACCGTCACGTTTTAATAAACCATGAAGGATGCAGCGGTATTGGAGCGGCGATGCCTGCAGCGTGGCAGCACAATCGCCTGAATAACTATCTAATTAGCCCTGAAAGCCGGGATGACAAGCCGCCAAAAATAGCTTTTAAAACAAGTCTGTGGCCTGAACATGGACTAAAAAACCAAGGCGGAGCGCCGTTAAGATGGCACCCCGCCTGATTGATTGATCACCCCAATTAAGCGGCTTTTTTCTCTTCGCCGCCAAAGGGCTGTTTTTCGACAATTTGATCAATGAGACCAAATTCCTTGGCGTCTTCGGCCGACATGAAGCGATCACGCTCGAGCGCTTCTTCGATTTTTTTCAGCGTCTGGCCGGTATGCTTGACGTAGATTTCATTGAGGCGCTTGCGCAGGCTCAAGATTTCACGCGCCTGAATTTCGATGTCGGTTGCCTGACCCTGGGCACCGCCAGAGGGCTGGTGAACCATCACGCGGCTATTGGGCAACGAATAGCGCTTGCCGGCAGCGCCCGCTGTCAGCAGTAAGGAGCCCATCGAGCAAGCCTGACCGATGCAGACGGTGGCCACATCCGGCTTGATGTACTGCATGGTGTCATACATGGCGAGACCCGAGGTCACCACGCCACCCGGCGAGTTGATGTACAGATAGATGTCTTTTTTCGGGTTCTCGGATTCCAAGAACAGCAACTGCGCGCAGATCAAAGTCGACATATGGTCGTTGACCGGGCCGGACAGGAAGATAATGCGCTCTTTCAAAAGGCGCGAATAGATATCGAACGAACGCTCGCCGCGCGCGGTCTGTTCGATGACCATCGGCACCAGCATACTCATTTGTTCGGTAATATGGCTCATAGGTATCCCCCTGCTGTGTTATCGACGGCGGCGTCAGTATCACGCGCCCTACCCGTCATATAGACCTTTAACCGGCAAAGAAAAAGGGCCGGTGGAAAACCACCAGCCCTGTAATCTTAGCAAAGAGAGAGAAGCCACGGAAAGGCCTTTTTCAAGGCCTTAGCCGTAATCAGGCTTTAGACTTTCGGCGCAGTGCCTTTTTTAGCGGTTTTCTTGGCCGCGGGCTGCGCTTTGGCGTTGTCGTCATTCGAAGC
The DNA here is from genome assembly GCA_027483355.1 of Alphaproteobacteria bacterium. Taxonomy (GTDB): domain Bacteria; phylum Pseudomonadota; class Alphaproteobacteria; order Micavibrionales; family UBA2020; genus JAEXMB01. The sequence continues at coordinate 1,075 of JAIXUW010000320.1, read as the reverse complement.
GCCGGTTTTAGCCGCTTCGAGCTTCGCTTCGGCACGGCGCTGCTTGGTCCAGAATTCAGGGAATTCGGCCAGACGGGTTACCAGCTCAGGGCGATAGCGGCCCCACTTGGCTTCGTCAGCTTGACCGTTCGCCAGAGCTTCACGGACTTCCTTGACCGACATCGCGGCGATTTGATCAAGAACTTCCTGACGGGCTTTGGAGACGGGACGCTTTGCTTCGTCAGCATAGCGGCCACGTGGCTTTTGTTCCTGGGTGATACCAGTGATGAAACCCATTTTCAGGGCTTGCTCAGCGGTCAGCCAGGTGTCGCGTTCCATGACAATGTCCCAGAACGCGTGGTTCAGGCCCGTAAACTCCACGTAAACGCTTTTCAGGTCTTCGTGCAGGCGGGTGGTGTGAGCGCCACGGATTTCAAAATCAGTTGCCTGCGTGCCACTACCAGCACCGGTCATGATCTGGTGGATCATGAGGTCAGCGTGCGGGGTCATAAAGCGTTGGTCACCCATAGCCAGGAAGATCGAGCCCATCGACGCTTGCATACCGGTACCAACCGTGATGATCGGGCATTTGCATTGACGCGCGATATCGAATACCGAAAGACCATCGATAACCGAACCGCCCGGTGAATTGATCAGCAGCGTGATCGGCTTTTCGGGGTCCATCGCTTCGAGATGCTTGATATAAAGAACAGTACGATAGGCAAGGTTGGCATCGACTTGTCCCGCAACGATGACGATGCGGTTTTTGTGCATCAGCGCTTCGGGGCTGAAACGCTCGGCTTCTTTGTTTTCAGCCGCCATCGGTGCATCGCGATACGCTTCAGCAGTCGGCAGATTTTGGATATCTAAAGCACCGCGCAGGTCGATGGCTGCGGGATTGAATTTGTCTTTGCTCATCTCTCATATGCCTTTCGTTGTTTTTCTTTTAGGCACACACTCTGTTTCCACCCACCATATCTAAAGCTTTGGCGCTTCATATCTATGGGGCTGACCGGGTATTTGTTGTTTTTATTAACCGGATTTTTTAGCCTTGGAACCGGACTTGCCCTTCACGGGTGCCTCCTGCTCCGCCGCC
>JAIXUW010000219.1 GCA_027483355.1 Alphaproteobacteria bacterium | reverse complement strand
GTTAAAGGCGCTGACCGCGTAGCGGATAAAATCGCGCACGGTTTTAAGTTCATCGGCGGCGATGGCGGCGGTGGGGACGGTGCGGGTTTGCGTGAGCATGACAGCCTGAAAATAAGTGGGACAGAATGACAATATAAGACGTTTGCGGCTATAAGTACAGGCGGCCACATACCCCTTTGGCGGGAACATTATGGAGGTTTTATGGGCTTTTGGGCTGTTTTTATAATGATCTGCACGCTGATTTTGACCGGTCCTGCCCAGGCGCAGGTAGGGCTTGGTTTTGGCATTGGCACCGCCCCTTTTGGTAACCGGTTTGAAAATATCCGCATTGGCGCGGTAGCGCGTGGCCATATCGAGGCCCACCTGAAAGCCGAATACCAGCGCCTGTGCCCGGACAAAAAAGACCCGCCCCCGGTGTGCCAAGAGCAGCGCCCCTATTACAAAAGCTCATTCCTGCCGGGCCGGGGCGAAGCCCTGCCCGCCGACCTGTTGAATAAAATCGGTTTTGTGCATCCGGGCACCGATTACCGCCAGGTGGGCTTTTCGATCTACCTGATCCGCCTGCCCGACCGGCGTATTCATGACGTTGTGTCGATTTGGGGTAGTGGGTGGAAATAAAACGGGCGTGATTATGACATAAATAGCAACTCTGGCCGATTGGGCGGGGGTTTGCTAAATGTAGTCTCCTGAACTGTCCCCGTTTTGACAAGGAGATACCCATGCCCCAGAAAATTGCCGTGATGGTTGGCTCGCTGCGCCAAGGCTCGATGAACCTGAAACTCGCCAAGGCCCTGATCAAGCTAGCGGGTGACAAGGTCGAGGCGACGTTTGTTGATATCAGCCAGTTGCCGCTGTTCAATGAAGAACTGGAAGGCAACGTCCCCGCCGCTGTGACCACCATGCGCGAAAGTATCAAAGCGGCCGACGGCCTGCTGATTGTGACGCCTGAATATAACCGCAGTGTCACGGGCGTGTTGAAAAACGCCATCGACTGGGCCAGCCGCCCCTATGGCCAAAGCGCTTTTGCCGGTAAGCCGGCGGCCATTGCCGGTGCCGCCCCCGGCACCATCGGCACCGCCTGTGCGCAGCAGCACCTGATCAGTATCTTGAAACATCTGGACGTGCGGATCATGGGCGCACCGGAGCTCTATTTGCAATTTAAACCCGACATGATTGATGCCGACGGTAACGTCGCCAACGACGACACCCGCAAGTTCCTGCAAGGGTATGCGGAGAAGATGGTGGGGTGGGTGGGGAAGCAGGCTGGAAAATAAGGGCCTGACCGATTATGACAGGTATAGATGCGACAATCGATGGCTCAAGCTTTGTCAGAGCAAGACGCAACCTTGTTTTGCTTAGTGCATTTCTGTTTGTATATCTTTCTGGCACACTCGACTTTAAAGAAGATATTAACTTCTTAGGCTTGGTAATGAAGCAGGGATCCGAACCTAAGATAGAGTTATGGCTTCTAGTATTTCTTTGTTACTTTATTTGGCGTTATCACGCCTCACTAAATGGCAATAGCCCTCTCAACAAAATCTCATCCCTCGCTAATTTGGAGTTAAACACTTTAACCGAGAAACTGGCGATACAAGAAGCTGGGCAACGCGCTCAAAACAGAAACGACGTTACTGAAAACCTAAGCGCAAATATAAAATTGACTAAAGAAACTAAGATTCCTATTTGGATATTCACTGCAACAGCGCCTGAATTTAGATTAAGCGTTAGTGCGTTAAGCGCCAAAAATAAACATTCAACAGTTACGATTGAGTTGGGAAGTTATTGCTTAACACCAGAACAAACAAAAAAGTTTTTTATTAAGTATGCTAAAGAGCACATTGTTAAATACAACCATTTCTCTGAAGTTATTTGGCCATATGGGCTAAGTTATATTGCGTACGTATGGCTAACTGCACACATTTCCTACTCACTTGTACTATAAAAACCTGAGACCATAAGCACATCCTGATGGAGTATGTATTTTCGAACTTGGAATTGAAGGATTCAACCCTTTGCTATTCCTTGAAAAGCCGTTTGATGTGCTGATAAATTTAGCCCTGCATAAAGAATGGCTCCTCGGGTAGGATTCGAACCTACGGCCAAGCGATTAACAGTCGCTTGCTCTACCACTGAGCTACCGAGGAACAGGGGTAAGGTGGTTGTTTTAGCAAATTCTGCCGCCGATGCAACAGGTATTTGCCGCCGCCCTGTCAGTTTATGAAAATTATTCCATGCAGGCCCAGGGACTGCGCGACGCCGGCCAGAAACGCACGCGGCCCACATCGACATGGACGAAGTTATTGGGTTGCTCGGGGTAATAACCGACCCCGCCGCGCTGCAGGCACCAGGCGGTGTCGCGTAAATCACGCAGAGGCACTCCTTCGATGCGGAAATCGATGGCGTGGCCCAATTGATGCTGTGAGGTGTCGTTGGCCACCGCCGCCCCTTCACGACGCAAACCCGCCGTGGTTTCGCGGGCGCGGTAACCCGAGATCACCTGAAACACCATCGGGCTGTTGGGATGCTGCGGGCGCAGGTCTTCACGAATGGCATGGAGATAATCAAGCAGGTCGGTGCTGATCGGCTCGACCTCGTCGCGGCGATGGTCGCGCAGGACCGCGCCAATCTGATCAAGGGCCGCGGGGTCGTAGGCGCCATTGCGCCAATAAGTGACCGTCAGGGTTTCTTCGGTGTGCAGGTTGTGAAAGGAAAGCGTGCGCTCGGTATGCGAAGACGGCACGGCGGCAGCGGCGGCCGGCGTTTGCAGGGCAGCCGTCTTGACCGGCGCATCCATACCCGTGGCGGCGGGCGCGAAGGAACCCGCCAGAAGACCCGCCCCCATGATGGCAGCGGTGTGTTTGCGGGTGCGGACGACATTTTGCCAAAGACGTGACAGAGAGCGCATGAGGGCATATCCGATCAAAAGGTTTTGATAATTATCGGCAAGTAAATCGGAATAACAAGTCTTTTTATTATGTTGCAGCGCATGATTTGATAATAAAATTACGCATTAATTTCCGTGCCGCCATCGTGCTGTTGTCGGGCCGGGCGATGTGTTACTGAGATAAACCCTTTTCATGAGCGGTTTGGACAGACCTATGAGCCTCGCGCACCTCGAAGCTGAAAGCATTCATATCATCCGCGAATTTGCGGTGCAGAACAAAAAGCCGGTGATGCTGTATTCCATCGGCAAAGACAGCTCGGTCATGCTGCATCTGGTGCTGAAAGCGTTTTATCCGGCCAAGCCGCCCTTCCCGCTGCTGCATATCGATACCGGCTGGAAATTCCGCGAGATGATTGCCTTTCGCGATGCCATCGCCAAAAAACACGGCCTAGAGTTGATGAGCTATACCAACCTTGAAGGTAAGGCCGCCAATATCAACCCGTTTGATCATGGTTCGTCGCATTACACCGACACCATGAAGACGGTGGCGCTGAAAATGGCGCTGGATAAGTATGGCTTTGACGCTGCCCTGGGTGGGGCGCGTCGGGATGAAGAAAAATCGCGGGCGAAAGAACGTATTTTCTCCTTCCGCGATGCCAATCACCGTTGGGATCCAAAAAACCAGCGGCCCGAACTGTGGAGCATTTATAACGCCAACAAAAAAGACGGTGAGAGCGTGCGGGTTTTCCCGCTGTCGAACTGGACGGAGCTGGATGTCTGGCAATATATCTACCGCGAAAAAATTGATATTGTGCCGCTGTATCTTGCAGCACCGCGCCCCGTGGTCGAGCGCGGCGGCACCCTCATCATGGTGGATGACGACCGTTTGCCGCTGCAGCAGGGTGAACAGCCGATGCTGAAAAAGGTGCGCTTTCGCACGCTGGGCTGCTATCCGCTGACCGGGGCGGTGGAATCCGAGGCCGATACCCTTCCCGGAATCATCCAGGAAATGCTGCTGGCGACGACGTCGGAGCGCCAGGGGCGTTTGATCGACTTTGACAATGCCGCGTCGATGGAAAAGAAAAAGCAGGAGGGGTATTTCTGATGAAACCCACCACCAATGCCGCCGCCGTGACCGCGAGCCAGGCCCAAGACCCCATTCGCCGTGACGCCCAGGCTGATCTGATTGCCCGCGATGTCGAGAGCTATCTGGCCCTGCATGAACAAAAAGATCTGCTGCGTTTTATTACCTGTGGTTCGGTCGACGATGGTAAATCGTCGCTGATTGGGCGTTTGCTTTATGAATCGAAGATGATTTTTGATGATCATCTCTCGGCATTAAAAAAAGACAGCAAAAAATTTGGCACCACAGGTGAGGGGGCGATTGATCTGGCCCTGCTGGTGGATGGGCTGGAGGCCGAGCGCGAGCAAGGCATTACCATTGATGTGGCCTACCGTTTTTTCTCGACGGAAAAGCGTAAATTCATTGTGGCCGATACACCGGGGCATGAGCAATATACCCGCAACATGGCGACCGGCGCCTCGACGGCGGATCTCGCCATCGTGCTGGTCGATGCCCGCAAGGGTGTGCTGACCCAAACGCGCCG
>JAIXUW010000198.1 GCA_027483355.1 Alphaproteobacteria bacterium | reverse complement strand
GGCGGCCGTGGAGGAGGGGAAGGGGCGAATTGTTGTGCTGCCAGCGGAGGAGGTAGAAGAGCATGAGGCGCCTAGCCGCTTCGGTCCTTTGGAGGGGCCGGCATTCCTGGATTGAGTGCATTGCGTGCGGCATTGAGGGCTGTGTTCAGGCGCTGTCCAATCGTGGCCGTCGGCGGGGGTGGACGAGGCGCTGCGGGGCGGGGCGCGGCGGGGCGAGGTGGAGCAGCTGGCCGCATACCAAGTGGTCGTGTAAATAAGGGTGCAGCTGGCAATGCCTTTCTCGCACGATACTCTTCTAATAGCTTTCTTCGTTTATCTGCTCCAAATACATCTCGAATATTGATGTGCATCGGTGGCGGTGGGCCGCGGGGAGGTGGTGGGCCGCGAGGAGGCGGGGGCACTACTGCTGCGGCAGCCACTGTATTGTTCGCAGCCGCCTCTTTTTCTGCAGTGCGGCGCGCAGCAGCCTCGGCCGCTGCTGCTACACTCACAGGGGGAGCAGGGCCAGCAGCGGCAGCTGCGGGGGCGGCAGCGGCAGCGGCCTGCTCGGCAGCTACTTCTGCATTGATTGCCTCCTTTTCAGCGGCCCGTTTTGCTTGAGCCATCGCTCTTCGCTCTTGCATCGAAATCATTCGAGAGGTGGTTACTCCAGGTGCGGCTACTTCTGCTTTTGCCTCCTGTTGTGCCTTTTCATTACGCTCTGCAAGGAGTTCACGTGCAGCCCGCTCAGCAGCCTTTTCAGCCCGCTTTTCAGGCAATGTAGCCACCCTTGCCCCCGCAGGAGCTGTTGCTGCCGCAGGAGGCGCTGCCACCGCAGGAGCCGCTGCCGCCGCAGGAGGCGCTGCCACCGCAGGAGCCGCTGCCGCCGCGGGTGCAGAAGGTGGAACCGCCTTTGCCGCTCGTGCAGCATCCGCAAGCGGAGCAGGCAATTCAGCCAACGTAAAAAACGACGTGGGTTGATCCGGATCCTTCACCATGAGGGCTGGACCATCTTCAAAGACTACAATCACAGGAATCAATGGATAGTAGAACTTCTGCCCCCATGGCCGACGTGCCAAAGGAGCTCGCAGCCCTTCTGGTGTGCGCGCATCCAGCTGTATGACAGTTCCATCAATTCCTTGGGCAATACTATCAAGCTGCTGTTTTGTCAGGGCTTTGGCATCAGGTGCCAGCTGTAGTTGCCGTGGTGAAGAACGCATGGATGCAAGTAAGGCTTCAAAGGGTGCGCGCAGGAGCCGAATGCGACCCACGCGCACATCTCCAGCTCCACCGAGCAGCTCAGCCACACTAGCCGGCAATGCAGTCTGCTCTGTTGGTGGCGGAGCCATTGCCAGTGGCCCAGCTGCGACAGGCCGGCTGAACTCCTCAAAATGTTTGGCGTCCTCCGCTTTCTTTACAGCCCAATCACGCCGCAGCAGCTCATACCAGGCCGTCGATTTTTCAGGAAAGATTTTCTGTACATCTGTGGAGCCAGGCACTTCCAGTGTGACAGGACCTTCCAAGGATGCCAGCTGACTCACGCGCCCCTCTAATATCTGTCGCCGACGCTCACCATAGCGCAACAACTCCTCCACCAATCGGCGCACTAACACAAGCGGCGCACTCCGCCGCTCCTCAGAGCCACCGAGCGCCACTTCATGCGGAACGTGTAAGAGACAGCGTCCATCTCCCTCGGGCCCTACACGCCACGCACACCGCCCTTTACAGGCTCCCTCCTCACGCACACTTCTGCAATCCAAGCGCAAGAGAGATTGCTCGCGGGTGGCGCGCGCATGCGCGATGTCTTCATCATCGTCCTCCGTCAGCCACTTTCGCACAATGGGGTCCACCATAATCTCTAAGCGCTTCCGCTTCTCAAACAGCGGCAACTTTCGATTGAAAATAACACCTGTCATGGTGGAACGATATCCTGCAATTCCTTCTCCAGAAGCTAGCCAATTGGAAAAGGTCAGGCGCAGATGCTCAAAGATCTCCTGAAACTCGGCCAGCTCAATACGCTGATGCTCTCCAGGTGTATCAATCTCGCGCAGCTCAGGCTTGGTATCAGCATCACCCTTCTCATACTCAAAGAGATCCAAGCTGATATCATGATTTATACTCCATTCAAACTCGTCGACTTCCACACGCCTCATTGTTCGCAGCAGCTCCTCTCCTGCGGCGGTTGGCTCGCCAACAGGAATATAGAGACCATTCTTGAGTTGTAGGGCCTCGAGGATGCTGCGAGCCGGTGCTCCACCTGCAGCCTTGTAGCGCTTATAGACAAGTCTCTCAGGAATATATCCTGGATACTGACGGAACTTCCGCTGGATATGGTCCTTATAGAACTTTACAACAACATCTACAGGGGCGCGTTTGAATGCAGGGTCATCCCAGTCTAAAAAGACATGCTCATAACTGGTATCACCTCCAAAGAATAGTGTGCCGTCATCAACTGCAGGAATTGGAATAAACGGACCCTTCGCCTCGCCCGTCGGCCCACCGCGCTCATGATAGATAATCGCAGCGACATG
>JAIXUW010000094.1 GCA_027483355.1 Alphaproteobacteria bacterium | reverse complement strand
GGCTGTGTTTATTTTGCGGTGCGTATGAATCGCTCGCCACTCAACCGCGCGGCCTTTACCGAGATGGTGCCGGCGCTGCTGGCCTATGCGGTCACCTATGCCCTTAATAAACACGCGATGTCGCTGGGGCCGATGCATGGCGCGGTTTACGGTTATATGTATGTGCAAAGCGCGCTGATGGCGGTCACGGCCGGGGGCTATGCGTTGCTGCGCCTGGGTAAGCCGGCCGCGGCCCTGAGCGTGCCCGCGCCGGACGATGTGCCCCGCTGGTCGGCCCTGCCGCTGGCGACGCTGATCATGACGACCGCCTGGATTGGCGGCATGATTTATAAGAACTACGCGATGGTTTTTACCGCCAACCCGTCCTATGTGGCGGCGATTGGCCTGACAGCGCCGGTGTTTATTGCCCTGTGGTATTGGTGGCGGCAACACCAGGAACAAGAAGAAGTCTGGAGCGGCTATGGCATCGTTGCCTGCGCGCTGGTGCTGGTGATATTGACGGTTTAAAGATCAATCGATGCGAAAATCGGGGGCCAGGCGATAAACACCGCCGGCATCACGCTGGACGCCCGCGTGTAGCAAGCCGCGGCGAAATTGACGCATATGGGGATAATGGTCGATCCAGAGTTGCAAGACCAGGCGCGCGTCGCGGGCAGCGTCGTTCAGCGCCTTGAGCACCGGGTCGTTTGGATCGATGTCATAGCTGATGATGGGACCGGGCTTGAGGGTGATGCCCACAGGTTTACCGGCGTGGGCGGCGAAAATCTCGGCCAGCTTTTTGTCATCAGGCGCCATGTGGATGATCCTTAACCGGGGTGCGCTTTGCTGATAGTAAAGCGCTTGATGCGAAAGACACCGTCGCGGTCACGGTCGATATGGGCCTGCAGGGCTGCGTGGGAACTATAGCTCGGCTGCGGTTGGCGGTGGGCGACGGCGGACGTGAAGGGTACATGGGCTGAAAAGCTCAGGCCATTTTCAAAAGCCTTCTTCATGATCTCGCGCAAAATAGGCGTGTCGAAATCGGCGCTGTAACGTGTTTCGCGCACGGCCCAGCCGCTTGCGGCAACAGCGAGGCCCAGATCGACCGCATGGGTGCGGACCGGTTGGCCAACATAGGCGTTGAACTGGCGGCGCAGCTGCTGACGGGCGTGCAGGGTTTTGACGTGCTGGCTGAGACGGTTGATCATGGCTTAACCCAAATCAAATTTTGCGCCGAGACGATAGGTGCCGTCATCGCCCTTTTCAAGATAGGCATTGACGCGGTTGGGCTGGAAATCTGTCGTGTTGGCTGTACCCGGTATGTTGAGGCGCAGTTGCAACCGGGCAGCCTTGACGGCGGCGGTGAGTTCCGCGATTGCCGCGCAGTTTTCATCGACGATAATATTGACGAGTGTATAGGTGTTCTCGCCCAAGCGGAGGGTTTCGTTGTGTTCGGTGGCGGTCACCGTGCGGCCAGCAAAGGCGGCGAATTTCTGCGAGACATTGCGCGACATCGATAATTCCTGACGTATTCAAAAAGGGAGCTTGGGTGAGGTGTCTGTATACGCCCAATGCTTTAACAAAAGCAAAAGAAAACGACCGATTCTGGTATTTAATATGGCTAAAAAAGACGGTGGGGCGGTGGTACGCCAAGGCGGCCGTGCCGCCAGGCCAAAACGCGAAATAAGCCATTGAAATTGTTTGGTTTTTATTGCGGTTTTTATCGTCGATTTTTCGCGCTTTCGGGGTGGAAATTTGCTATCATTTTTGCATAGTTTCAAATACTTGGCCGATGATGACAGAGGATACCCCCATGACCGACGCTGCCCTTAAATCTGCGGAACTGGCGGAAGAAAATGCCCGCGCCCACAAGCAGGCTGGCATCGATGATTACGGCGCGGATTCGATCAAAGTTCTCAAAGGTCTTGATGCGGTGCGCAAGCGCCCTGGCATGTACATTGGCGACACCGATGACGGCACCGGCTTGCATCATATGGTCTATGAAGTCGTTGATAACGCGATCGACGAGGCCCTCGCCGGTTATTGCGACGGCGTTGATGTGACGCTGAATGCCGATGGGTCGGTCACCGTGCGGGACAACGGCCGTGGTATTCCGGTGGCCATTCACAAAGAAGAAGGCGTCTCGGCCGCTGAAGTCATTATGACCCAGCTGCACGCGGGCGGTAAGTTCGATCAGAATTCCTACAAGGTATCGGGCGGTCTGCACGGCGTCGGTGTGTCGGTTGTCAACGCGCTGTCGCAGACGCTTGATCTGCGCATCTGGCGTGACGGCAAAGAATGGCATATGCGCTTTCGCCATGGCGATGCCGAAGCGCCGTTGAAGGCGGTGGCCGATTGCCCCGCCGATAAAACCGGCACCGAGGTGACGTTTCTGCCCTCGACCGAGACCTTTACCATGGTTGATTTCAGTTTTACCACGCTGGAACACCGCATGCGCGAACTGGCCTTTTTAAATTCGGGCGTGCGCCTGACGCTCACCGATAACCGCAAAAAAGAAACCCGCCAGAGCGAATTTAAATTCGACGGCGGCCTGATTGCTTTTGTGCAGTATCTTGATCGCGCCAAAACGACGCTGCATAAACCGGCGCTTTATTTCAAGGGCGAGCAGAACGGCATTGGCGTCGAGATTGCCATGGAGTGGACGGATGCCTATCACGAAGACACCCTGTGCTTTACCAACAATATTCCGCAGCGCGACGGCGGCACCCACGTATCAGGTTTCCGCGCGGCACTGACCCGCACCCTCAACAACTACGCCGAGAAATCGGGGTTGATGAAGAAGGAAAAGGTCGATCTCACCGGCGAGGATATGCGCGAAGGCATGACTTGCGTCGTGTCGGTGAAAGTGCCCGACCCCAAATTCTCGTCGCAGACCAAAGACAAGCTGGTGTCATCGGAAGTGAAGCCCGTTGTTGAATCGGTGGTTGGTGAAAAACTCGCCGAATGGTTCGAAGAAAACCCGGCCGAGGCGAAAAAGATCATCGGCAAGGTGGTCGAGGCCGCTGCCGCCCGTGAGGCTGCGCGCCGTGCGCGGGAACTGACCCGCCGCAAAGGGGTTTTGGATGTATCATCCCTGCCCGGTAAACTGGCGGATTGTTCGGAAAAAGACCCCGCTTTGTGCGAAATGTTCATCGTCGAAGGGGACTCGGCGGGAGGTTCCGCCAAACAAGCGCGTCGCCGCGACACCCAGGCGATTTTGCCACTGCGCGGGAAGATTTTGAATGTCGAACGCGCGCGTTTTGACAAGATGTTGGGCTCGGCCGAGATCGGCACACTGATCACTGCGCTCGGCACCTCGATTGGTCGCGATGAATTCAAGATTGAAAACCTGCGCTATCACAAAATCATCATCATGACTGACGCGGACGTGGATGGATCGCATATTCGCACGCTTTTGCTGACGTTCTTCTATCGCCAGATGCCCGAAGTGATCAGCCGCGGGCATTTGTATATCGCGCAGCCGCCGCTGTATAAGGTGCGCCGCGGTAAATCGGAGCGCTATATTAAAAACGATGCC
>JAIXUW010000250.1 GCA_027483355.1 Alphaproteobacteria bacterium | reverse complement strand
TGACGTTCTTCTATCGCCAGATGCCCGAAGTGATCAGCCGCGGGCATTTGTATATCGCGCAGCCGCCGCTGTATAAGGTGCGCCGCGGTAAATCGGAGCGCTATATTAAAAACGATGCCGAATTGGAAACCTATCTGATCGACTCGGCCGTCGAAGATCTGCGCCTGAAACTGTTCAATGGCGAAGTGACGGGTGGGGCCGATTTGAAACGCATTGTGGGTCTGGCCCGCACGCTGAAACAGGCGATGGAGCCGATTGCCGAACGCGTGGGCAGTGAATTGGTGGTGGAGCAAGCGGCCGCGGCCGACGCCTTTAACCCCGATAAACGCAGCCAGGCAACGGCGGATGACATTGCCGCCCGTCTGAACAAGATGTCGCCCGAATACGCGCGCGGCTGGAGCGGTGAATTGCTGGAATCGGGCGTTTTCGCGCTGACCAAAACGGTCCGCAGTGTCGTCTCGCGCTTTGAGATTTCGCTCGATCACCTGAATGGTGCCGATGGCGCGCGTCTCGCCAAAGGGGCAGAAGTGTTCCGCGAATTCTTTGACGGTGCCGGCACGCTGGTCGACACCGACGGCAAAGAAACCATGGTCACCGGGCCCTTTGATTTTTATAAAAAAGTTATCGAAGCCGCCAAAAAAGGCCTCGCCATCCAGCGCTACAAGGGTCTTGGTGAGATGAACCCCGAACAGCTGTGGGAAACGACGCTTGACCCCGAAACCCGCTCGCTTTTGCAGGTGAAAGTCGCCGAGGACAATATGGCGTCGGAAATCTTCTCGACCCTGATGGGCGATATCGTCGAGCCGCGCCGTGACTTTATTATCGAGCGTGCGCTGGATGTGAAGAATTTGGATGCTTAATACCGCGCTGGCCCCTTCTTGGTCATGCCGCAGGTGTTCCGGGGCTGAGATGGAGAGGGCTTAGGGGCAGGGTCTGCATACAGACGTGGGATAAGATGTTTTTAAAAGAGGCGTAAGAGAAGAGATTATGCCGCGTACCCTCTGGTTGGTGCGTCACGGCGAAAGCCTGTCGAATGCGGGTGGGCTGAGTCTGCCGCATGACACGATTCCGCTGACCGCCAAGGGTGTAGCACAGGCGGTTTCGGTCGCAGCCATGCTGCCAAAGCCTGCGCGGGTGATCGTCTCGGGTTTACAGCGCACCGCCGACACAGCGGCCCCCTATCTGGCGCGGCATGGCGTGATCGCCGTGAGCGATGCGCGTCTCAATGAATTCAATATGCTGTCGTTTGATGCCATCCGAGACCTGGACGGTACAGGCCGCAAACAGCTGAGCGATCTCTATTGGGCCGCCCCCTGTCCGCAGTATCGGCATGGTGCGGATGCCGATACGTTTGGCGAATTCGCCGCGCGCGTCGATGCCTTTATCGCGGACATGGCCGATCTGCCCGAGGCCACGGTGATTTTTGGGCACGGCACCTGGCTGTCGCTGTTGTGCTGGCGTTTGGTAGGTGCTGCGGCTACCACCCCGGCCGACATGCAGGCTTTCCGTGATTTCAATCAGCGCCAGCCGGTTAAAAATGCCGAGATTTTAAGCGTTCGCGCGGTGCCACCGGGCGGCTGGCAGGTGAAGCGTGGGGCTGTCGTATCATAAAGCTCTTATTTACGACACGTTTGCGGTGATCCTGTCGTATATGATGAGAGGCCGACCCGTTTCAGCGTCTCGCTTGGCCCTGCCAAGCTATGCTGTTAGAGTATTGCATGAGCATCAGACAAGATCATCGGCATCAAAGATCACGGTCGTTTAACAGGGCCGGGATGGTTTGTTTTTGTCTGTTGCTACTGGCCTCTTGCGCGACGCGCGATGCTGAGGGTTATATCGCGGTCGATTGCTCGGGCTATTTCGAAGACTGGGGCGATTGCGTGGCGGCGGCGGATGACATGTGCGAGAAAAAGGGTGGCTATGTCGCCCGCTGGGACAAAAACGCCGAAGACCGCATCATGCGGGTGCGCTGTGGCGGTGACTAAAGTTTTTCAAACCAAGGAGAGAAAAAAATGGCTTATGTAGACGGCTTTGTGCTGGTGGTGCCGAATAAAAACCTGGCGGCGTATAAAAAAATGGCGCAGCTGGCGGGTAAGGTCTGGATGGATCATGGCGCGATGGCCTATTGGGAATGTGTCGGCGATGATCTGAAGCATCCCTTTGGCGTGCCGTTTCCTAAGCTGGCAAAAGCGAAACCATCCGAGACGGTGGTCTTTTCGTTTATCACCTATCCAACCAAGGCGGCGCGCAACAAGATCAATAAGGCCGTGATGAATGATGCACGCCTGGCCGCGATGATGGACATGAAAAAGATGCCCTTTGACGTCAAGCGGATGTCGTTTGGCGGGTTTAAGGGATTGGTTGTTTACTAAGCCAAGTCATGGGCTTAAGAGAAAAAGGTTGCGGTTTTTGAAAGAATCATATAATTCACATAATATAATAACGTAGTTTGAGGAGGCGTTATGCTATCGAACCCAGGGCAGCAACTTCGTGATGCTTTTCCCCGTGCCATTAAGGCGCAGGATGATCCAGCCGAAGCGGCTGCCATTGCTCGCGAAAACGCTCATCAGGAACAGGCAAAGGATTTGCAGCTATCTCTCTACAGGAGAGGTCGCGACATCGAGCTCGACGTTAGGGCAGCTCTGGCAGCCGCACAAGAGGGCGTGATCAAACCGCAGGAAAACGTGTCTCCAGTAGTTATACCCGCCGATACGCTTTTGTCAGCGAAAGACATTAAACGCGTGATCGAGGAAAGCACGATTCATTACCAGGCCAAGGAAGCGAATGTCTATCTCGATATACAGGTGGAAACGCAGAACGGGGTGACTACTATCAGCTTTGATGTCGATTTCCAGCGTCCGTATCAGGGGCGGAAGGTGGCAATTGCTGCGCCAGCGTCAAAAAAGAAAAAGCTTTTTGGCATTTTCGGCTGATCACGCGCTCATCACTCTAAATCAAACTTGGCAATCGCCGTATCAATCCGTTCAAGTCGCTCAGCGCTAAAACGGCGGTGGATAAGGTGATCGAGGTGGGCCAGGGCGTCGCCGCGGCCGTCGATGATGGCGGTTGCCTGCATCGCCAAACCCTCGATCCAGGCTTTGAGGGCGCCATGCAACAAGGCGCTCGGCTCGGGCGCAAAGCCCCGCCGCACAGCGGTATAGCCACGCATAAAGCCGGGCAGGTTCGAGAGAAACCACAAATCGCGTTCAGCGGGGGCTAATTCGGCTTCGTCCCAATCGATTAGATGCATCCCGCCATCGGCGCTGAGCAGGATATTGCCCTGCATATCGCCGTGGGTCGCCACCATTTGCTTGATCGGTTGTGCCCCCAGATCGTAGAAAATCTGGCGATAGCGCCGCAGGCGTTGATCATTGTCGAGGATCAGGCGGCGCAGCATCCCTTGCGGGGTTTCATCCTGCACGGGCTTGAGCACAAAAGCAGTGATGCCCTGTTTAAAAAAATCATCATA
>JAIXUW010000339.1 GCA_027483355.1 Alphaproteobacteria bacterium | reverse complement strand
TTGCCGGCGGTTCCGTCACGGCTCCTCGTGCCGCGGTTGCTCCCCTCAGCACCGCGGCCGAGGCGCTGGCTCTTTCCGATACAACGCTGGCGCGCCTGCCCGCTTTTGATGATGGCAATGATGCGGATGATATTGTCTGGAACGATGATCCGCGGTTTTTCGGCACGCTGTCGGGTAACGACAACCCGCTGCAACGACTTGACCCCGTCACCATCATGGTGATGACGCAGATGCAGGAAACCATGGGCGAAGTCAAAAGCGGCAACGCCGAGCAAGCCCGCGCTGTCCGCGAAGCTTATCGCTATAACAGCTAAAGCCGCCTGATTATTTCACACCCGTCACCGGCGCCAGCAGTGCCGGTTGATCTGTTTGTAAAAAGTCGCGCACATTGAGGGATGGCAGGCGCACTTCACCGGTGAGCAGCGCCACAATCTGCTCGAGCGGCCCGCGCGCCGCCGGGTAATCGACGATACGAGGCGTCTGATCGGCGGGGAGTTTTGCCAAGCGCTGGGCTGCGATGACGGCCGCATCGAAACCGCCCAGTGAATCCACCAAGCCGTTTTGTTTGGCTTGCTGGCCGCTGAAGACCTGGCCACCGGCCATTTTCTCGACAACATTGGGCGGCAGTTTGCGGCCCTCGGCCACGCGGGTGATGAAGGCATCATAGGTCTGCTGCATCAGGCCATCGACGGCGGCACGCTCTGTATCGCTAAACGGGCGTAGCGCCGACCAGATATCGGCCGAAGGAGATGATTTCAACGTCTCGACATTGACGCCCCAGTTTTGCAAGGCATCACCAATCACCAGCTTGCCGCCAAAGACGCCGATAGAACCGGTGATGGTGGCAGGATTCGCGACGATATGATCGGCGGCCGAGGCAATCCAATACCCGCCAGATGCTGCAACCGCACCCATCGAGACGACAACCGGCGTGCCATTTTGTTGCGCGCGTTGTACCAGCCGACGAATGCTTTCTGATGCGAAGGCAGAACCGCCCGGCGTATCTAGGCGCAGAATAACCGCGCCCACCGTTTTATCACGGCGCACGGCCGCGAAGGCTTTGCGCATCGTATCGGGAGTGAGCAACGTGCCGCTCATACCTGGGCTGGCGCGGTCATCGACGATCTGCCCACTGGCGGTGATAACAGCGATTTTGGTTTTGGGGGCTGGGGGTGTATCACCGGCTTGGCCGGTTTCATCTGTGCTATCTTGCTGCAAACGCGCGAGGAAACCATCACCCTCGTCCGCAGGTTTGATTTCAGCCAGCCGAGCGTCCGCATAGCCCACCAGCGGCGTCAAAAATTTCTGATCGGCGACAGTTTCCATCCCAGCCTGTTTTTTGGCGGCGGCGATCAGTTCGTCAAAATAGGCGACCTGATCAATCAGCTTATCGGTAACGGCTGTTTCACCTGCGTGAATGGCTTTGGCGGTGGCGGCCTCAATATCGGCCGGGGTCAGATTGCGCGACAAGGCGATATCGTCACGCAGCTGAAGGGAGAGGCTTTGCAAGACCGCTTCCAGATTGGCACGCGCATCGGCACTCATCGTCTGGGCGGTCAGACTTTCGGGGGCCGATTTATAGCGGCCCTTTTGGATCATATCGGCCGAGACGTCAAAACGGGCCAGCAGATCGCGCATGAAGGGCACCTGAAAAGTAATACCCGGCAGGCCCACGCCCCCCACCGGCTGCACCCAGATCTGGCCAAAGGCACTGGCGAGATAATAAGGTGCGACGCCCGCCGAGCCGCCCGCGCCGTAATCATTGGCATAGATCCAGGCGAATTTATTGGCTTGGCGCAGCGTCATCACGGCCGCGCGCAATTCCTGCACCTGGGCCAGCGACAAGGCCAGCTGATCGACGCGCACGATGACACCGGCCACCCGCGTGTCCCCCGCCGCCAGATTAATCGCCCGCACAACATCGCGCAGCGTGTCACCGGCGATCAGCCGCGGGTTGGCAAGACTGGGCGGCAGCGATACTTCGGCCAGTTCTTCATCGATCACATAGGCCAGGACCATTTTGTCTTTGAGTTTGATACTGCCCGCATCGGCCAGTCGTTCGGCCATCACGGTCAGGCTGATCAGACTGATCAGCAGCATGGCGCCCAGGCTGACCAGGATGCGGCGGCACCAGCGCCAGATGCGGTGCGGCAAACGGTCGTCACGGCGGCGGCGCGGAGTCATGGTCATGGCGGTATCCTTGTATGTGGATAAGTTTTTCAGAGATTAGCCAAGATCGCCCATTGAACCAACAAGCAATTGGGGATATAAAATGTGCATTCACGATCATGTGTCCGGTTTCAGGGACCAAAAAAAGACCCCGCGGAACAGCATGGCTATTCACACGGGGCAATGATCATCGAAGCGAAGTATAAGGGAGGCATCGTCGCGGCAAGCCGTGATGGTGCCTTATCCTTAGGACCCGTAGTGTCCTTGGCCTGTGGATAAGAGTCGAGTCTTTTTTAAAACGCTCCACAGTTCAAAAATTATCCCGATTTTTCAGACAGCTATAAATTGACGGCGCTTAGATCCCCGGCGGACTCCGGAAAGGGGGTTTGCTCGGTAAGGTGCGAATCGGCATCAAGAGGCGTTCTCTTATCGCGCACTATCCGCACTGGCCGCGATGCAGCAGGTAATGATCCGCCAATACAATCGCCAGCATGGCTTCGGCGACGGGCGCACCGCGCAGGCCGACGCACGGGTCATGGCGGCCCTTGGTGATGATTTCTGTCTCGGTGCCATCGGCCGTGATGGTTTGCATCGGCGTTAAAATCGAACTGGTCGGTTTAAAGGCGAGGCGCACGACAATATCCTGCCCAGTCGAAATACCGCCCAGAATACCGCCGGCGTTATTGGACAGGAAATGCGGCTGACTATCTTTCATACGAATCTGATCGCCGTTGTCTTCACCGCGCAAGGTCACACAGCCAAAACCAGCGCCGATCTCGACACCCTTGACGGCATTGATGCCCATCATGGCGGCGGCGATAGCGGCATCAAGCTTGGCGGCCACCGGCGCACCCCACCCGGCCGGCACACCACTGGCGACCGCCTCGACCACCGCGCCGCAGCTAGAGCCCTCTTTGCGTAAGCTATCGATATGCGCGGCGAAGGCATCAACCGCTTTAGCATCGGCGGTGTAGAATGGATTGGTATTGACCGCGTCCCAATCCCAATTGGCGCGATCAACGTGCAGAGGGCCTACTTGCACAACACTCGCCCTTACCGTCACCTGCGGAATAACCAGCCGTGCAATGGCGCCCGCCGCCACCCGGCAAGCGGTTTCGCGCGCCGATGACCGACCGCCGCCGCGCGGATCACGAAAACCATATTTGGCGTCGTAGGTGAAATCGGCGTGCCCCGGCCGATAGGTATTGGCAATATCGCTGTAGTCTTTTGACCGGGCGTCCGTATTGCGGATCAGCAGTGAAATCGGTGTGCCAGTGGTGCGGCCATCATAAACACCGGACAAAATCTCGACCCGGTCTTCTTCCTGGCGTTGCGTGGTAAATTTATTCTGCCCAGGGCGGCGGCGATCGAGCCACGGCTGGATATCTGCTTCCGTCAAGGCAATACCCGGCGGGCAGCCATCGACCACACAGCCAATCGCGGGGCCGTGGCTTTCGCCCCAGGTGGTATAGCGGAACAAGTGACCAAAAGTATTGAACGACATGAAATGATTATAAAAGCCGGCCTGCACCTCTGTCACGCAACAAATCGGGAACCTGCCTCTTTTAGCGACGTTGGCTTATAGAGCATCCTGCTTTTGACGTGGGCTGCACCTGTCATAAAGGAGTCGCCTGATGAAAAAGCCGAATGCCGCCATGCAGGCTATCCTGGATGCCCATGCAGAACTGGGGCCCCTGCCGATCGAAACATTAACACCTGAACAAGCCCGCTTGGTGCCGATGCTTGACCGGGCAGCGGCGGCTTATTACGGGCAGCATTTCACCATAAGGGCACTAGCCGCCAGCCCGCTGCCGGTTGGCAAAATCGAGAATATTTTGCTGGATGGCGCGGAGGGTAAAATCAATGCCCGTGTCTATACCCCCGAGACAGAGCCCCCGAACGAGGGCTTTCCGGTGTTGTTGTATTTTCATGGCGGCGGGTGGGTGCTGGGCAATCTCGATACCTATGATGCCTCCTGCCGCGCGCTTTGCCAGGGCGCCGATTGTATTGTGGTGTCGGTGCAATATCGTCTGGCGCCCGAGCATATCTGGCCCGCCGCACCCCAAGACGCCTTTGCCGCCTATCGCTGGCTACTGGTGAATGCGCAGCATTTGGGCGGCGATGCCAGCTTGATCGGTATTGCCGGTGAAAGTGCTGGCGGCAATTTGGCGACTGTCGCTTGTCTGATGGCCCGCGATGAAGGGCTGATCATGCCCATTCACCAATTACTGGTCTATCCCGTCACCGACATCGCGCAAGGCCTGAGATCTGATACAGCGATGCAATTTGCTGCGGAAAAGCCGCTGAATACGCCCATGCTAAGCTGGTTTTATCATCACTATGCCGGACACGCACAAGACAAAACCCATCCCTATCTATCACCGCTGCACGCGGTGGTCAGCGGCCTGCCGTCCGCCACCGTTATTCTGGCGGAAATCGACCCATTGTTCAGCGAAGGCGAGGCCTATGCCGAAAAGCTGGCCCATGCCGGCGTGCCGGTCAGTCTGGCGGCCTATGAAGGCGTGACACATGAATTTTTTGGCTTGGCCGGTTTGGTCAGTGACGCGACCGAGGCGATGCATTACGCCTGCACTCAGTTACACGAGGCCTTCGAACGTGGCCAGAGCGGCATATACGGCGACATAAATACAACCCGCCACCCCAACGACTTGAACGATGTGATCTAGTGGCGGTGCAACGCCATCATCAATCGTGGCGGCAGGTAAATTCGAATTCATGCCCCGCCGGGTCACGCAGGACAACGGACTTCATCAGGGGATCATGCAGGGCATCGACGATGATGGTAGCACCTAGTTCTTTGGCGCGGCTGACGTAATCGGCCATTTGCGTCTCGTCCAGCTGAAAAACGGGCACACAGGCCGAGCCGTGGTAATCTTCGTCCAAGTCGTTCAGTAAAAAGCCCAGGCGCACGTCGCCGCAATTGATTTCGTGCCAAACATCGAGCGTTTTATGCGGGGCCACGCCGATCAGCGCCGACCAAAAGGCAGCGGCACGCGCCGGATCTTCGACTTTGAAGTAAACCGTCCTGACTTTCATGTTTAACCTGCGATGCTGTTGAGCAGTTCCGCCGTTTGTTTGGCCGAGTCAACCTGCACCATACCAATCGTGTTATAGCCGCTGTCGACATACATGACTTCACCGGTGACACCCGCCCCCAGATCGCTAAGCAGGAAAAGGCCAGCGCCGCCGACATCCTGAATGGTGACGTTGCGGCGGAGCGGCGCGTTCAGTTCATTCCATTTGAGGATATAACGGAAATCACCGATGCCGGATGCCGCCAACGTCTTGATGGGGCCAGCCGAAATCGCATTGACGCGAATGCCTTTCGGGCCAACGTCGGAAGCGAGATAGCGCACCGAGCATTCCAGCGCGGCCTTGGCGACACCCATCACATTATAATGAGGCATCACCCGCTCGGCCCCGTAGTAAGTCATGGTCAGCAGTGACCCGCCGTTTTTCATCAGGGGTACCGCGCGCTGGGCAATGGCCGTGAAGGAGAAGACCGAAATATCCATCGTTTTGAGGAAATTGTCACGGCTGGTGTCCAGGTACAGGCCATCCAGTTCGTTTTTATCGGAATAGGCAATGGCATGGACGACGAAATCAAGCGTGCCCCATTCCTTTTCAATTTTGGCAAAGGTCGCATCAATCGACGCCGCATCGGTCACGTCGCAAGGCACCACCAGCGGGGAGGCAACACTTTCGGCCAAGGGGCGCACACGCTTTTCCAGGGCTTCGCCCTGATAGGTAAAGGCCAGTTGCGCGCCTTGTTTATGGGCGGCCTCGGCAATACCCCAGGCGATCGAGCGATCGTTGGCCACGCCCATGATCAGACCGCGTTTGCCTTGCATCAAAAGGCCAGGTTGCGCGTGGGCGGCAGTGGAAGTGCTGGTCATGACAAATATCCCTATGGTGAATTTTTTATGGGGCCGCGCCGGTAGCGCTGCGGCGGGTGATGAGAATCAGAGCGCATATCCTACACTTTTATATTCACTGTGCCAGAGCCGCCGCAGAATTATGACCAGTTGCCTGTTACAATTATTAAAGAAGTATGAAACTTTTCCCGATGTTATCGAAACTAAAAAGCCGTTTAAGGTTGAGTCTGAATACATTTCAGATAAATTATGGATTGTTCGTTCGAACTATTTAGGCGTCCGCCTGCTTGATTTGCGTAGATCTTTCGTGTTCACTCCGCACCTTCCCGATAACAATCCAAGGATATGACTTTTGCGCCAATTCTATTCCCCCCGCACCCGTCTGTTCCGTAAACGCCGTGCGCGCTTGCGTCACCTCGTTCTCCCCATTCTCGCCGCGACCGCTCTGGGCGCTCTTGTTTCGGCTTTCGACCAGCAGCCCGATACGACCGTGGTGGCTGCCGTTCAAAAGCCGGCCGTGGTTGTGCCCCGAGATATTAAAACGGCTGACCTCGCCCCTGTGCGGGCACCTGCCCCGGTCATCAGCCAGAGCGAAGGCGAAAACGCCGCCCGCAATATGAAGGCCGCTTTCACCGCCGTGCCGCAGAAAACCGATTTCCGATATCATCCGGGCCCGGCCAATGTGGCGGCTGCCAGCGTCCTTAGCGAAAAACTCTCGAACATCCAAACCGGCATTACCTCGCTGCTTGAAGCTGGCGATGTGCTGGTATCATCGCGCACCTTGTCGGTGGGCAAGGGCGATACCTTGATGGATATTCTGGTGCGCAACGACGTGCCCCGCGGCGAGGCGCATGACGCTATCGCAGCTCTCAGCAAGGTTTATGATCCGCGTGGTCTCACCCCCCGCCATGAAATCACTGTTTTCTTTAACCGCAATCCGCAAGTGGCCGACCCGCACTTCAAGGGTCTTGCGATTGAAACCGACGTATTGAACACGGTATCGGTCAATCGCAGCGTCGATGGCAGCTATAAGGCGGGCGAGGCCACCAAAGACACCAACCGCGTGACCAAAGCACTGCGTGGGCCAATCAACAGCTCGCTCTATGTCTCCGCCAAGGCGCAAGGCGTGCCGGACGCGGTTATTCTTGAAATGATCAAGATGTACTCGCTCAACGTCGACTTCCAGCGTGACATCCAGGCCGGTAACAGCTTTGAAGTCATGTTCGAACAATACGTCACCGACAACGGCGACCCCGTGCCGGGCAAAGGCAACATCCTGTTCGCCCGTCTCGATCTGGGTGATCGCAGCCTGCCGCTCTATCGCTTTGAAGACAAAGACGGCGAGATTGCCTATTACGACGCCAATGGCAAATCGTCCAAGCGCTCGCTGATGCGGACGCCCATTGACGGTGCACGCCTGTCGTCGGGCTACGGTATGCGCAAGCATCCGGTACTTGGCTACGGCAAAATGCACAAGGGCGTCGACTTCGCCGCCCCCCGCGGTACCCCCATCTATGCGGCAGGTGATGGCAAGATCGTCAAGCTTGGCCCCTTCAGCAGCTACGGCAAATACGTCAAGATCCGCCATGGTTCGGGTCTCGAGACCGCCTATGCGCACTTGAACGGTTTCAAGCCCGGCCTCAAGGTGGGCAGCCGCGTCAAGCAGGGCCAGGTCATTGGCTTTGTCGGCACCACCGGCCGCTCCACTGGTCCGCACCTGCATTATGAAGTCATGCAAAACGGCAAGCACGTCAACCCCGCCAAGCTGAACCTGCCACAGGGTAACGCCCTGGCCGGTGCCGCTTTGAAATCTTTCAAAGCACAAGTGCAGCAGATTGAAGCCGAATTCGCCAAGCAGAATGCGGGACCCGCCGTCATCTCGCAAAAAGATGACAATACCGGCGTCAAAACCGCCGCCCGTCGTTAAGCTGTCATGAACCGCTTACACAAAAACGTCGCCGCCTGTTTTATACTGGCGGCGTTTTTGTGGGCGGGGGCTGCCCGTGCTGATGATGCGCCTGTTCTGAACGCGGTCGAATTGCAGGCCATCTGCCAGAGCAAATATGACACCGACAGCGGCCTTTGCGCCGGCTATATCACCGCCATCGCCGATCAGCTGGCCTCGGCCGAGGGCATCGACGGCAAACACAGCTGCAGCTTTGGCATGGCCCGGGCGCAGCAATTCACCAACTTGTTTCTAGCCTATGCCGAAAGTTATCCGGATGCGCTCTATGCCCCGGCCCGCAGCATCGTGGCGAGCGCCCTCACCCGGGCGTTTGCGTGCCAAGGCTGATACCCATGTTTCGCTGTGGCCTGACGTTTTTATTGTTGATGACGGTCCTGACGGGTACGGCCGAGGCCAACCCCTCGCCCGCGGAGATCGCGCGCATGGAGGCGCTTGAGCCGCAACAACGCTGGGATAGCCCGCAATGGCAGCGCGAACGCGCCCTGATAGTCGATACACGCAGCGCCTGTCAGGCCCGCTGGGACATGCTCTGGCGCTGGGCCAAACGCGGCAATCTTGAGGCGCGTCATCTTTTACTGGAAAACGAAAGCGGTGCCCTGCCGCTTTTTACGCGCACCCCACTCAGCGCCGACAACGCCAACGACCAGCCGTGGCTACGGGTATTTCTGGCGATCCATCAACTGGGCTACGTGGGCAGCAGTGCGGCCAGCGCCGATACAGCCCGGCAGGCGCTTGATCATATCGGCACCTGGAAGCATAAGGGCACCGCCACCTTTACAGCCTGCTACAATACATCGCCAGACGCTGACTGTGCTGTCATCGCGATTGAACAGGGTATGGTCCCCACCTTCAAGGCCTATGCGGATCAGATCGACGCGCGCATTGCGGCGGGCGCCCAGCCCGTCTGCACGCCCTGAACAATCAGCTTTTCTGTTCCCAGCGACCCATGTCGTTTTGCTGGTAATAGGCCAGGGTATGGCCGGCATCTTTATATGACTTCCAACGGGCGCGCGCGGCGGTGACGACTTCGTCGTCGTTGCCATCGAAAATCTCGCAAAGCATCGCATAATCGCCGACATGGGCGGAAGTCGCGCCATCGGTCAGCATTAGCACGGTTGCCGCATTCACATTTTTATCTTCGGTCGATAAAAACACCGGCTGTTCGGCGGCATACTTGTCTTGCGCCGCACTATGCGGAATAAAGCTGCCGGGATCATAAGTCCAAAGAGCGGCATCCAGCACACCCACGCGCTCGGGGCTGCCCGCCAGCACCAGCACGCGGTGGCCGCGCTCGACCGCTTTGGCCACCAACTCAGGCAGCGCCTGTTCCAGGCGTTTTTGCATCAGATGATAAAAGCGGATATCGGTCATACGTCAGGCCTTCAGCGCGAGGGGTTGCGGCCACAGGCGCAGGCCGATCACGGCGGCCAGTGCATTGCAGGCCGCTACCAGCATCAGGATATCGGCGACATCGCCGCCGGCTGCCAGCACCGCCAGCGCCACCAGGGCCGAGGCCACCATAAACAAGGCATTCAACACATTGAGGCCACCGATGGTGCGGGCAATCGTCTCGGGCGCGGCTTCGCGTTGCAAAGCAGTGTAGAGCGGCACCACGTAAGCACCGCCACAGATTGAGAGCAAAAACAGATCGGTCAAAATCTGCGGGCCTTGGCGCATCGACCAGAGAGTCGCTATATTACGCAGACTCTCGGTGGTATCGATCGGCACCAGGGCGGCGGTGCGCGCCAGATCAACCCCAAAGCCCGCCATACCGAGGGCCGCCACTGCCGTCCACAAAGCCCCGCCACGCCAGACCTGCAAATGGGCGCCGCCCCGCGCCAACAAAGCCCCGATGGCGATGCCGACCGAAAACAGGGTCAGCATCAAGGTCACCACGGTTTCATCGGCATGAAGAATTTTTTGGCAAAAGACAGGCAATTGCGCCAGATAAGTCGCCCCCACAAACCAAAACCATGAAATCATCACGCAGCGCTGGCGCAGGATACCGCCGTCAAAGGTCACCTTCAGACTTTGCCAGGTAGCTGCGAAAATATTGGGGTTAAGACGCACGCTCTGGGCCGCGGGTGGGGCGAGCGGCATCCAGCGGCTGGCCAGATACCCCAAGACGGCGAGAGTCATGCCACCCAGGGCCACCAGCTGCGGGCCATTCTCACGCAAAATCAGCAAGCCGCCGGCAATGGTACCCAGTAAGATCGCAATAAAGGTTGCAGCCCCAATATAGGCATTGCCTGAAAGCAATTCCTCGGCCGACAGATATTGCGGCAGCACCGCGTATTTAACGGGGCCAAAAAAGGCCGAATGCACGCCCAGTAAAAACAGCGCCAGCATCAGCAAGGGAATATTGGCCAGCATAAAGCCCGCCAGCGCAAAGACAAAAATACCGATTTCAGCCAGTTTAACCCCTCGCGCAATACGGGCGCGGTCATATTTATCGGCGAGTTGCCCGGCGGTGGCTGACAACAAGCAAAAGGGCAGAATGAAAATACCGGCAGCAATGGTCACCAGTGGCCCGGCATCGACGCCGCTGGCCGCCGCCAGACGATAGGTGATAAGGACCACAAGCGCGTTTTTCAGCAGATTGTCGTTAAAGGCACCCAGAAACTGGGTGACGAACAGCGGTAAAAAGCGGCGACCGCGCCAGAGCGGGCTGGTAGTTATAGGTAAGTCTGGCGCGGTCATGCCCTTTACCCTTCGACAGTGTCGCGGATATAACGATCGAGCAGACGCACGCCATAGGCGGTGGCCCCCTTGGGCACGGTCGGGCGGTCTTTACCCGTCCAGGCCATGCCGGCGATATCCAGATGCGCCCAGGTCACGCCCGGTTCGATAAAACGCTTGAGGAAATGGGCGCCAATCGACGATCCGGCATAGCGGCTGCCGGAAATATTCTTCATATCGGCGATGGTGCTGTCGATGGCTTTATCCCAATTGTCGTTGAGAGGCAATTGCCACATCGGCTCACCCACGGCCGCACCGGCATCGCGTAAAACGGCGGCAAAGCCGTCGTCATTGCTAAAGAGACCGGCATAATCTTCGCCCAGCGCAATCAGGACAGCGCCGGTGAGGGTCGCCAGATCAACGATATGGGTTGGCTTGAAAAAACGCTGCGTATAGGTCAGCGCATCACACAAAATCAAGCGGCCTTCGGCGTCAGTATTGAGGTTTTCAATCGTCTGACCCGACATCGAGGTGACGACATCGCTGGGGCGCGAGGCCGAACCCGACGGCATATTTTCGGCGAGCGCCACGACACCCACCACGTTGGCTTTGGCCTTGCGGCCAGCCAGTGCCCGCATGGCCCCCACCACCGCACCGGCCCCGGCCATATCCCATTTCATGTCTTCCATACCAGCACCGGGCTTCAGCGAAATACCGCCGGTGTCAAAGGTAACGCCCTTACCCACCAGCGCCACCGGCTTTTGGCTTTTCTTGCCGCCGCGCCATTCCATGGTGACCAGCCGTGGTGGCCGCACCGAGCCCTGACCCACGCCCAAGAGCGAATGCATGCCCAGTTTTTTCATCGCTGGCACATCGAGAATTTTGACGGTGACGCCCAGGGGTGCCAGTTCTTTTTTGATGATGGCGGCAAAGCTTGCGGGATAGAGCACGTTAGGTGCTTCCGAGACGAGATCGCGGGTGAGATAGACGCCAGCCGCAATCTTCTCGCTCTCGGCGAAAAGTTTTTTGGCAGCCCCGGCCGCTTTGGTCACTAGAGTCACCCCTTTGACGGCGATCTGTTTATCCTTGGCGGACTTGGTGAAATATTTGTTGAAGCGATAGGCCGAGAGGCGCATGGCCAAAGCCAGATGGTCGGCCACGGCCGCTGCATCCAAATCAGCCGTTTTGATATCATCCAGACCCACCACGGCGGCACTGGCGACTTTGCGGGCATTCAGAGCTGCGAAAACAGCCGTACCGATTTTCTCGATGTCGGCCGCCGACAGCTTATCGGTGGCAGCCCCCAAACCCACCAGCAGAACCGTACGCACACCAGGGCCAGCCGCGGCGGGCACCGACAGCACCTGGCCGGTTTTGGCGGTAAAATTTTCGGCTTTGGCGGTCGCCGCCAGGGCGCCCTTGCCAGCGGTATCAATCAGCTTGGCGGGATTGGTGAGAGAAAAGGCCTCTTTGCCATCGCTATGGGCGAAGACAACCAGAACCTCGGCGCGGGGGGCGGCACTGTCAAAGCTGATTTTCATGGTGATTCAGTCCTTTATGACGAAAACGGAGAAGCGGGCAAATAAACGGCGGGGGGACATATAAAACTTAGCCCCCTCAGGTCTATGTTTGTGCTAGTGATGATAGCGGCCCCGGCCGTCCGCGTCCATTGGCCGCGACGTCGATTTTTATCTTGAACCCCCAACCGATATGCTTTTGATTTGCTGATGTCGCTGATTACCCGCTATCTTCTCCGGCACCTTTTGGGTGTGACGTTTTTCGTCACGCTGGCCCTGACACTGGTGATCTGGCTGACGCAGTCCTTGAAACTGCTGGAACTGATCGCAGCGTCCGATGCGCCGCCCGGCATGTTCGTCAAACTGGTCCTCCTCACGCTACCGCGCTTTCTGGAAATAATCCTACCGCTGTCGCTGGTGACAGCCGTTTTATTCGTCTATCACAAGTTGATTATGGACAACGAATTGATTGTCATGCGCGCATGCGGTGTCACCCACCTCAGCCTGGCCCGGCCCGCCCTGTTGCTGGGCATTGTCTTTACGTTGATCTTGGTGGCGCTCACCACCTACATCTCGCCGCGCGGCTATGCGGAAATGCAGCAGATGCGCTCCCATCTCAAAAGCGAATACACCGCCTTTTTGCTGCGCGACGGGGTGTTTAATACCTTTGGCCGCAACCTGACCGTCTATGTGCGCAAACGCGCCGATGACGGCGATCTGCTGGGCCTGATGATTCACGATGCGCGTGACAGCGACCGCCCGCCCGTCACGATCACCGCCAAGCGCGGCCGCCTGGTCACCGACGGTGAATCGCCGCAGATTATTGTGTATGACGGTATGCGCCAACAAATTGATCGCAATAACGACACGCTGACGCGTCTGTACTTTGCACGCTACACCATCGAGGTCAAAGGCTTTGCCGATAACCGCCCCGCCCGTTGGCGCGAGGCGAGCGAGCGCACCCTGCCCGAGTTATTCAACCCCGATATGAATGTGCGGGCCGACCGTACCTCGGCCGATGCTTTTTATGCCGAGGCGCATCATCGCCTGGCCATGCCCTTCAACGCGCTGTCCTTTGTCGCCGTGGCGCTGGCCTGTTTGATGCTGGGCAGTTTCAATCGGCGCGGCCAGACGCGTAAAATTATGCTGGCGGCGGGGATTGTCATCCTGCTGCAAACCGCTGATCTGGGGCTGCTATCGCTGGCCAAGGAACACCGCATGTTGGTGCCGCTCTTGTATGTGGTCAGCCTCGGGCCATTTGCACTGGCCCTTTTCCTAATGAGTTTTCGCGGCGAGCAGGCCTTGCACGCCCTGCGTTGCCGCGTGCAACGATCCAGCAGCGAAGAGGTGGTGGCATGATCATTCCGTCACCCACCTTGTTTCGCTATCTGGCGCGGGATTTTGCGATGAACTGTCTGGCGCTGATCGGCATTCTGCTGGGCGTCATTTATATTTTTGATATCGTCGAACTGCTGCGCCGCGCCGCCAAGGTCGATGCGGTGCCGTTCGAAAGCCTGCTGGCGCTGGCTGCCCTCAAGCTGCCCGAAGCGGGGCAAGCGATGCTGCCTTTTGCCGTGATGTTTGCCGCTATTCACACCTGCTGGCGCCTGACCAAAACCCACGAAATTGTGGTGATGCGCGCGGCAGGCCTCTCGGCCTGGCAGTTTCTGGCGCCGCTGCTCACGGTGGGCATGGCCTTTGGTCTGCTGGCAACCGCCGCCATTAACCCGATTTCCGCCGTCATGCTGGACCGCTATGACCAGCGCGAGGCCGAAGTTTTACAAACCGACGCCAGCCGCTTTACCATCGCGCGGACGGGCATTTGGCTGCGTCAGCCGCTGGCGGCGGAAAGCCAGGGCAAAAGCGGTTATGCACTGGTGCGGGCCGAAAGTTTCGACGAAGCAGAATGGCGCCTGACCAACGTCACCGTATTTTCCTTTGACAGCGATGATCAATTTATCGAGCGGCTGGAAAGCCGCGTGGCCTATTTGCGCGATGGCTATTGGGAGTTTCGCGACGCCCACCAGCACCGTCCCGATGGCGCCAGTCGCTTTGCCGTCAAACATCTGGCCACCAACCTGACCGCCAGCAAAATAGAAGAAACTTTTTCCGCCCCGGAAACCGTCTCCTTTTGGCATATCCCTGAATATATCGGTATTATGGAAGAAACCGGCTTCCCGACCGTGCGTTTGCAGATCCATTTTCAAAAACTGTTGGCAGCACCTTTGCTTTTTGCCGCTCTTATCCTGCTGGCTGCGACATTTTCGCTACGCCCACCAAGATTTGGGGGTACCGGCCTGCTGATTGGCCTTGGCGTTTTGGCTGGATTCTTTATATTCTTTCTGGAATCGATGCTTCAGGCTTTTGGGTTATCCCAGAAAATCCCCGTCTTCATGGCGGCATGGACACCGGCGCTCCTGGCACTTTTGCTGGGGGTCACGGCGCTCTTGCACACAGAAGACGGCTAATGTCACGTCGCAGCGTTAAGAATTGTTTTATTATAAAGCGTTAGTGTAAGATCAGGACCACTGTATTACCAGACGCGCCCTTTGAGGAATATCTAATGACCGCAGCATCTGCCCGCCCTTCCCGCCGCCAGCCCAACCTCTTCGCGGCCCTTGGTCTTGCCCTGTTGCTGAGCCTGTCGCTTGGTGCTTGCGCCAACAACGCACAAAGCGGTTACAAAACCGAAATCAACGACCCGATTGAGCCGGTCAACCGCGCCATCTTTGCCTTTAACGATATGTTCGACCGTTTCCTGTTCGAACCGGTGGCGAAAATTTATGATGCTGTCTTCCCGGGCTTTGTCAAAAGCGGCGTACAGAACTTCATGCGCAACCTGCGCGCGCCCATCGTCGTCGCCAACAACCTGTTGCAGGGTGAAATCGGCGATGCCGGTGTCGCCACGGCGCGTTTCCTCATCAACACGACAACCGGTGTCGCCGGTCTCGTCGATGTCGCCGCCACACAAGGCCTGATGCATGAAGACGAAGACTTCGGTCAGACGCTGGGCGTTTGGGGCGTGGGCGAAGGTATGTATATCGTTCTGCCCCTGCTGGGCCCGTCCAGCTTGCGCGACGCAGCCGGCAAAGTGGCCGACCTCGCGGTCGACCCCTTGTTTGTTTGGTCGAACAACACACATAACAATTGGGTCTACCTGACCCGTGGCGGCGTCGAGGCGATCGACAACCGCGCCCGTGCCATCAAGGCGGTCGAGGACTTGCGTAAAAACAGCCTCGATTACTATGCAGCGGTACGCTCGGCTTACGGCCAGCGCCGTGGCGCGCTAATCCGTGATGATGCCCGTCAGCAACAAGGCGGCGGTGCTGCCGTTGCCATGCCCGATTACGACGAAGAATATTAAGACCTAACCGATCACAGGATGCCGATGTTTCAACGTATCACCACCCACCCCCGCCGCCGTTTCCTTTTGGGGGCGCTGGCTGTTATGGCGCTGCTGGCACTGCCACGCCCGGCACTGGCCGAAGATCCAACGGCGTTCATCGAGGGGCTGGGCCAAAAAGCGCTCACCTCGCTGACCACGCCCGATATCAATCAGGCAGAGCGTGAAAAGCGTGTGCGCGGACTTCTGCGCACCTATTTTGATGTCGACACCATTGCACGCTTTACCTTGGGCCCCAACTGGCGCAATGCCACCGACCCGCAAAAGGCTGAATACATCAAGCTGTTTGAAAAAATGATCGTGACCACCTATGCCCAGCGTTTTTCTGAGTATTCGGGCCAGGAATTGAAAGTCGGCAAAGCCACCAAAGCATCTGATCGTGACACCGTGGTGTCCAGCCAGATCATCCAGCAGGATGGCCCGCCTATTTCGGTTGAATGGCGCGTGCGCAGCAAAAATGGCCAGATGAAAGTCATCGACGTTCTGGTTGAAGGCATCAGCATGAGCGTGACGCAACGCTCAGACTTTTCTGCCGTCATCCAGACGGGCGGCGGCATCGAAGCCCTCTTGGCATCACTGCGTGAACGCACCGGCAGCACCAATTAAACTGCCTCTCTATTCTTTTAAAAAGCGCCCCTCACCCGGGCGCTTTTTTATTTAAAAAACCACAGCGCCAGCATATGCAGCGGATAGAAAATATGCAGAAAATAGCGGGGCAGCAGGCGGCGCACCATGGGGGCAGCAGGTAGCCGCGCGGTGATATCACGGACAACCCACAAAACGCCCGCCGGCAATAGCGTTGCCGCCAGGATAGTCGCCCAGATCATGTCAGCGTTATAAACGGGGTAGAAGAACAGCCCGCGGAAATTGGCCGCCGCCAGCAAGAGCAAGGCGATGATGATATCACTCGGCCGCCGGCTTTGCATGGCCATGGCCAGCGCCGCCGGCAGCAGCATCCCCGCGGTGCCAAATTCCCACCAGCCGCCGCAAAACGATATGCCAATCGCCAAGAGGCTGGCAGCCCATCGCGCGAAGGTATTCAACCCCATATAAAAAGGCGCCAGCAAGACACCCAGGCCCAGCGTCAACAACACATTGCAAATATCGTAATCCCGGGTAATGCGCGACACCGGCTCCACGAGCACGGCCAAGGCCAACAAAATACCCGCCTGTTTGTACACGGCGCGGCTGTCACGCGCGCGCAGAACAGCGGCCGCCGCCGCCCAGCAAAACAGCGGGAAAGCCGCCCGGCCGATCAGATAAGCCCAGGTATAATGCCAATCGAACAGGATCGCATTGGCGTGATCGATCAGCATCGCCACGGCTGCAATGATTTTGATGCTATCCAGCCCCGCGCCCTCCCGTAGGGCGGCGCTATAGGAAGACTGGAGATGGCGGTCTGGCTGTGTCATGCTGTCGAGCGTAACACAACCTATGGCCTTATTCCCATGTCCCTCTCGCCGCTTTTAGCTGTCATCGCTTTTACCGCCTATTTCTTTGAAAGCGTCTTTGGCTTTGGCGGGACGGTGATATTCCTGGGTCTGGCCGGTATCTTTTTCGATTTCAAGCAGATGGTGCAAGTCTCGATGGTGGTGTCATCGACCTGCAGTGTCGCCATTTTGCTGCAGACATGGCGACATTTTAACCGCGCGCATTTCATCAAGATTTTTGCCATTGCCCTGCCGTTTATTATTGTGGGCACCGCCTTGATTGGCCTGTTGCAAAGCCTGTGGCTCCTCAAGATTTTTGCCGTGCTGCTGATTGCCTACGGCGTGCAAGGCTTGCTGTTTCCGTCCTTCACACCACCGCGCGGGGTGGCTTATGGCTTTGTGGCGCTGGGCGGGGTTATTCAGGGCGTCTTTACCACCGGTGGTCCCTTTGTGCTGATGGGCTATCGCCGCTTTTTTACTAATAAGACCGAGTTGAAGGCGACAATGGCGGGTTTTTTTCTCGCCAGCAACCTATGGCGCATGGGGCAAACCCTTTGGGACGGCACCACCACCGTGCCGCAACTGGCATCCTCGCTGTGGCTGGCCGTACCGGTCGCCTTCGCCGTGGTGGCCGGGCATTTTGTCCATGTCCGCCTGTCGGAAAAACTGTTTCAGCGCGGCTTGCTGGCGGCAATGACAGCGGTGGGGGTTTTGCTTCTATTGAAGTAAGGCCTTCTGACACAGCGCTCGACCACCCCCCCTTTCGTAGGCAGTGCGTTGAAAATCAATAAAGCCAGACCTTAGCCCGCGCGCTGCAACGGCTTGTATTTCAAGCGCGTCGGCTGATCGGCGTCATCGCCCATGCGCTTTTTGCGGTCGCGCTCATAGTCGTCATAGTTTCCTTCGAACCATTCGACATGGCTGTCGCCTTCAAAGGCCAGAATATGGGTGGCGAGACGGTCGAGGAACCAGCGGTCGTGCGAGATGATCACGGCGCAACCGGCATAGTTCTCGAGCGCTTCTTCGAGAGCGGCCAGGGTTTCGGTATCCAGATCGTTGGTGGGCTCGTCGAGCAGCAAAACGTTGGCGGGTTCTTTCAGCATCTTGGCCAGATGCACGCGGTTACGCTCGCCGCCTGAAAGGATACCGACTTTTTTCTGCTGGTCGGGGCCGCGGAAGCCGAACGAGCCGCAATAGGCGCGGGAGTTCATTTCACGCTTGCCCATATAGAACACATCGTTACCGCCGGAAATTTCTTCCCAGACGGTTTTATTGGGATCAAGGCTGTCGCGGCTTTGGTTGACGTAGCCGAGGGTGACCGCTTCCGCCACTTCAACTTCGCCGCTATCGGCTTTTTCTTCGCCGGTGATCATGCGGAAGGTGGTGGTTTTACCCGCACCATTGGGGCCGATGACACCGACGATACCGCCGGGCGGCAGCTTGAACGACAGCCCGTCGATCAGCAGCTTATCGCCGTAGGCCTTGGAGACATCCTTGAACTCGATCACGTTCTGACCCAGACGCGGCGGCACCGGAATAATGATTTGCGCCGCGCGGGTTTTTTCGAACTTCTCGCTTTCCGAGACCAGATCGTCATAGGCGGTCAGACGCGCTTTGGATTTGGACTGGCGGGCCTTGGGTGATTGGCGCACCCATTCGAGTTCGCGGGCCAGTACCTTTTGGCGGCCTTCTTGTTCGCGGCCTTCTTGCTCCAGACGCTTGGCTTTTTTCTCGAGGTACCCGGTGTAGTTCCCCTCATACGGAATACCCGAGCCGCGATCGAGTTCTAAAATCCAGCCTGTCACGTTGTCGAGGAAGTAGCGGTCGTGCGTCACCATGACCACCGAGCCTTTATAGTCGGCCAGGTGGCGTTGCAGCCAGGCGACACTTTCGGCGTCCAGGTGGTTGGTCGGCTCATCCAGCAGCAGCAGATCGGGTTTTTCGAGCAGCAAACGGCAGAGCGCCACCCGGCGCTTTTCACCGCCCGACAGGTTGGTAACGGGGCTGTCCGGTGGCGGACAGCGCAGGGCGTCGAGGGCGATTTCCAGCGTACGCTCGAGGTTCCAGCCGTCCATCGCTTCGATCTTGGTTTGCAGGTCACCCTGCTCTGCCATCAGCGCGTCAAAATCGGCATCGGGTTCGGCGAATTTTTCCGAGATTTCGTTGTAGCGATCGAGATAGCCTTTGACCTCTTTCATCGCTTCCATGACGTTGCCCATCACGGTCTTGGTTTCATCAAGTTGGGGCTCCTGCGCCAGGTAGCCAACCCGCGCGCCCTCGGCCGCCCAGGCTTCACCCTGAAAATCCGTCTCGACCCCGGCCATAACCTTTAGCAGGCTGGATTTACCCGAGCCGTTGGGGCCCAAGACGCCGATTTTGGCGCCGGGGAAAAAGCTGAGATAAACATCGTTCAAAACCTTCTTGCCACCCGGATAGGTCTTGGACAGGCCTTTCATGACATAGACGTATTGATAAGAGGCCATGGGGCTGCTCCTTGTAAGGGACAAAGGGTGAAA
The DNA here is from genome assembly GCA_027483355.1 of Alphaproteobacteria bacterium. Taxonomy (GTDB): domain Bacteria; phylum Pseudomonadota; class Alphaproteobacteria; order Micavibrionales; family UBA2020; genus JAEXMB01. The sequence goes on along the minus strand of JAIXUW010000339.1, from coordinate 971 downwards.
ACGCTTATTTTATAGCGCCAGCGGTGGCCGCTGGCAAGCCCGCTGATTTAACGAAATAATACTGCAAACAGCAGGGCCGCCACCACCATGCCGATATAGGCCAGGATCAGGCGGACGCGGGCGATACCGTCGATGATATCGCTAAGACTTTCGACGATAGCTTCATTGGCGGCCTCGCCGGTGCGGTTTTGCAGGCGGCGCATCAGCTGCGGCACCCCTTCGGGCAGGGCCAACGACAACAACATGACCGAGGCCAGCAGGCGGACAAGTACATCGAGCGTGCCGGTCACGAAAAACGGCGTGAGGAAAATTGACACCAGCGCATAGACCATGACGCCCAGGGCCAGCGGATCAATCCGCGCCATCAGCCAATCGGTCAGGCGTACCAGCCAAACCGGAGGATGGGCCATGCTTTCCCGCAACGGCAGCGCACACATCAGCAACAACAAGACAAGTGTGACCAGCGCCATAACAAAACCCCTTGGCAAAACCCTTAAATAGCTATGTTGATTTAACCATAGCCGGGGCGAGGCGACAAGCGGCGTCTAGGACATGCTGAGGATCTGATTGAGAAGCGTGCGCGCCTGGGCTTTTTCGCGCGCGTCGGGAATGCGTTCGATATATTCCTCCAGCGCGGCGGCTGCCTGTTTAATCTGCCCGAGCTTGGCGTAAAGCACCGCCTTGTCGAAGAGGGTGCGCACTTCGGCGGGGGCGATTGCGGCCATGGTTTCGATCACCTGCAAAGCCTGGTGATAATCTTCGTTTTCGATCAGGCGTTTTTTCAGGTTGTTCTGCAAGCGGAGGAGCAGTTCACGGTTGCTGATGGGCGTGTAGTAATTATGTGAAAGCTCAGCGTGTTCGCCGATCATTTTCTTGGCCAGCTGGCGCAGATCCGCCGCCCCCATTTCGCGGCCCCCGGCAAAAGGATCGAGGATCAGGCGCTGCCCATCCATTTCAAGGCGCAGAATGAA
>JAIXUW010000067.1 GCA_027483355.1 Alphaproteobacteria bacterium | reverse complement strand
GCTGGCAGGTAAAGCGCTGCTCGGGCGCGTGGCTGATGGTCTGGCCGTGAAAGCCGATCAGGTCAACATCGCGTGCCTGAACCGCACAGCGAGTCAGCAAGCTGCGCACCACATCGGCGTGCAGTTCGGTGATTTCTTTTTCAACCGCCATGGCCTGGGCCACGTGTTTGGAGGGAAAATTAAAGCAGCGGCGAATACGCTCGCGCACTTCATCAGCATAGGGGACGCTGATAAAACCTTCACGCTCGATCAGGTTTTCACCATCGGTGCGCAAGAGAGCGGCGTCAATACCGTCCAGCGACGTGCCGCTCATGAGGCCAATAACGCGTAAAGGTTTCATTTTTCTTCCCCTTTGGACCGGTCGGCAGCGCTTGGCAGCGGCCCCGCCTCTCTGTATATTATAAGCCGATTTCCCCCCCCAGGCCAAGACGGAGGCCCTTAATATGCGCTCGGAATTCCTTAACATCATGCAGGAACGTGGATTTATCCACCAATGCACCAATCTGGAAGGCTTGGACGATCTGCTGGCCACGACGCGCGTCACCGCCTATTGCGGCATTGACCCGACCGGCGACAGCCCGCACGTGGGCCACCTGATCCCCTATCTGATGCTGCGCTGGCTGAAAAAATGCGGACATAACCCGATTATCTTGGTGGGCGGCGTGACCGGTATGGTGGGCGACCCGACGGGGCGCGACAATATGCGCCAGTTCCTGACCGAGGAGACGATTGCCAGCAACTGCACCTCGATCGCGGGTGTGCTGGACCGCATCCTCAATTCGGGCCTAGAAAGCGACCCGATCAAGATCGTCAACAACGCCGACTGGCTGCGCGGGCTGAATTACATCGAATTCCTGCGCGACTATGGCGCGCATTTCTCGATGAATAGAATGTTATCGATGGACAGTGTCAAGCAGCGCCTTGACCGCGAACAATCGATGAGCTTCCTTGAATTCAATTACATGATTTTGCAGGGGTATGATTACCTGCATCTGTACCGCACAGAAAACTGCCGCCTGCAAATGGCGGGGTCGGACCAATGGGGCAATATCATTCAGGGCGTTGAGCTTGCTCGCCGCATTGAACAGGCCGAGATTTTCGGCTTGACCGCGCCCTTGCTGACCACGGCATCGGGCAAGAAAATGGGTAAGACCGAAGGTGGCGCAGTCTGGCTGAAGGGCGATAAATTCAGCCCTTATGATTTCTATCAATACTGGCGCAACGTCGAAGATGGCGATGTGGGCCGCTTCCTGCGGATGTTCACCGAACTGCCGATTGCCGAGATTGAAAAGCTGGAAAAGCTGCGGGGCAACGAAATAAATGACGCTAAGAAAACCCTGGCGCTTGAAATTACCGCTATCGTGCATGGTAGAGCTGCGGCCGAGCAAGCCGCAGAAACCGCACGCAAAACCTTTGAAGAAGGCGCCAATGCTGAAGGTCTGCCGCGCTATCAGGTGGCGGTAACCACCTTGGCGGCAGGTATTCCCGCCTATGTGCTGTTCAAGGATGCAGGTCTCGCCGCATCGGGCGGTGAGGCCCGGCGGTTGATCGCCGGGGGCGGTGCGCGCATTAACGACGAGAAGGTGGAAAGTGACAGTCTGCCGATTACCCCTGCGCATTTAGTCAACGGTAAGATCAAACTCTCGGCCGGTAAAAAGAAGCACGTGTTGGTGGTTATCGTCGACTAATCTTCAAAGAAGATTTTGCGCAGGACACCTGGCGCCAAAACAGAAAGCGGATTGACGCTGACTTCGGGGTCTTTTTGCGGGCCGCTGATTTTATAGGTAGCAGCGAAAATGCCCTCGCCGCCGGCTGTCAACACATCGCCCAGCAGCGGAATTTTTTCAAGGAGCGTATTGAGATCCGAGACCGGTACAATCGTGCCGTTCAGATCATAGATATGCCGCCAAAGGTCGATGGCACCCTCGAAGGTGAGGCCCATCGATGAGCCTGAGGTTTGACCATCGGCAATACGGATGAGGCGTTGGTTTTCGAAGCTGCCCGGTTGACCACGATCGGTCAACGTAAAGCGGGCGCGGGCCTTTTTGAAAGATAAGCCTTTATTGGTCAGCAGATCACGCAGGCCCGACAGGGACAGCGCATTCAACAGCTTGGCCAGAACCGGTGCATCGCGGGTTTCAAAATCGCTGATCACCAAAGTGCCCGTTAAGTCGCGGGCGGTTAAAATCGGATCGGCCGCTTTCACCACGGGCTGTGCATCGAGGGTCAGCTGCCCACCCTGAATGGCCGAAGTAATACCAAGCGCGTGCAGTGCCGCCCCGGCATTGCCCGCCTCGACGCGCAGAGATTTGCCCACCGGGCTGGCGGGTAGATATTGCACACGGAGGGGTTTACCACCTGCCGTGGCGGTGAGATCAAGCTGTTCAAGACGATGATGGGTGTTGCGGGCCAATTTCAGATCGACCGCCTCTAGGCTACGTGCCTTGCCGGTTAACAGTTTATCTACGGCGATATCGAGCGCCAGCGGCGGGGTTGTCACGGCGGCCGCTTCATTACTATTTGGGGTTTCGTCATTGGTAAAGAGGGGCGATGCATCGAGCACCGCGCCACGCAGGACCGCCGTATAGGCATCGCCCGCGCGCACCGGCATACCGATGGTTACCTGCTTCAGATCGTTTTCGCCTAGTTGCAACCGAGTGAGATTGGCGCGAACGAGCCGCGTCTCGCCTGCAGGCGCGAAGTCGAGCTGGCCCTCGGCCCGGATGCCCTCTGCATTGATGGCCACCCGCCGCAAACTGGTGGGTCGATCATTGGTCATTTCAAGTTCAAGTGCGAGAGTGCCCGCAACACCCTCGGGTTTAGTAACGCCAAAAGACGGCGCATCCACGCCGAGGGAGGCGAGATCCGCATCCAGCAGCAGCGTGGCGGTGCCGTCCTGACGCTCGGTCAGGCCAATTTTCGCTGGTAAAAAGCCGCTCAGTTGCACCATTTTGGGCAGGCCAAATTCATGCAGCACGGCGGCGGGGGCGGTCAGTTGCGCTTGTAAATCCATCGCCGGTTTTTGACTGTCGGTAAAATTACGGCTCCAATCGAGCTTGATACCGCTGTCGTCCAGACGTCCCTCGCCAGCGACGCGGAGTTGCCCTTGGGCCAGGGTCAGCTCAAACGGCCCCCCGGTCAGATCGCGGCCCAAGGCAACATTGGGTAAACGGGCATCGGTGATTTTTGAGCTGGCGGTGACAATAACCTCGCTGATATCAAGCGCTTTATGCAGCGGAAAAGCGAAGGTAACCGTGGTTGCCGCCTGCCCTGCCACGTTATCGAGGGCCAGCCCCAATTCGCTGGGATATTGCAGCGGTGGACTGTCGATCACGCGCAGCGCTGTTTGCAAAGGCCCGTTCATATCAACCGTAATATCAATAGAGGCATGCTGACCGACGGTAGAGGCCTGAGACAGATCGCTGATCTCAATGCGCGCGCCAGTGATTTGAATATCGTCCAGCTTACCGGCGCCAATCGCGAGGTTAAAACTGTCGGCATCATAGGTCGCTTTACCCGTGACCCCCGTCACTTTGGTAAGGGGCGGAAAGTAATCGACGGTGATATCGCGGAAATCAATCTCACCACCCAGGGTTTCTATTTGCCTGGTGCCGTCATCCGCCAACAGCATGGCTATATCGAGGGTAGCGCGTTCGGCCACCCCTTGGGACAGATGGGTCGTTACCCAGTGTTGCGCATCGGTCGCCAGTTTCTTCGGCCAATAGGTGGCCAGACTGTCGAGCGGCATACCCGTCAACACGCCCTGAACTTCGACACGGCGGGCAGGTATGGCAGATGTGGTTTCGGCGGCGGTGATCTGGGCGGTGAGCGTGGCTTTGGCGACGCCCAGATCGATCTCAGCCGCCGTGACTTCACCCAGGCCGCTGGGCACGTGGTAGCGCCCCCGCGCGCCCAGGCTGGTGACCGCCACAGGAACGGGATACAGATCGAAGCCATTGAGCGTGCCAGCCCCGCCCGCCACCGCAAAGGCGGCGTCGCTTGCCCGCAGATCAGCATCCAGCGTCAAGGAGATCTGCCCCTTGAGCGGCACGTCAAAGCCCTGCAAGAATGCCAGTCTTTCGCTTTCACCCGACAGGTGACCGGGCACCACATTGGCAAAGAAAACGGTCACGCCCGTGTCGGTTTGTCCACGCACGCGGGTGGCACGCAGCCGAATGATGGGTTGGCGGGCATCTTCGGGCCGTCCGCTGAATTCACCCTGAAAGACAGTATCGGCGACAATGCCCGCCGCTTCGCGTGCCACGACGATCTTGGCGTGTTCGGCGCGCCAGAAAATATTCAGCACGCGGTCCTCATAGGCCACGGCCGCATCATCAATGATAATACGCTGCAGGCCGCCCAACATGCCGTCCCAGGAGGGGTTTTCCATCTGGCGGACCAGACTGGCGATGAACTCCTGCCGGGCCGCACGGCCGCGGGCGGCCCCTTCGGTTGAGTCATCGGCAGGCTTGATGGTTGTATCTTCCCAGGCTTTTTCCACGGCGGCATCGGTGGGCAAATCGCCGCTGCCAACGTTAAGGGATATGCCACCATCCAGATTACGCACCACCCGCAGCGCCGGGCGTGACAGATAAAACTCTTTCGGCACAATACGTCCGAGTAAAAGCCCGCGCTTGGACAAGACGACGCGGGCCTTGGCCACCACCGCCACCGGCGTGGTGTCGCTGCGGGTGATACGCAGATCTTGCATATCCAGGACAAATGGATCAGCGGGACTGCCCCAATTCAACTGGGTGCCCTGAATATCAAAGACAAAGCCGTTTTGATAGCGCGCGAAAGCTGTTTCGACCCGTTCGGTCAGGAAATCCAGCTGCACCGGGCCTTGCTGTAAACGCAGCATCAGGGCCAGCACCGCCGCCATGAGGATGATGACCAGAAGGCCGATCATTTCGAAAAGAAAAGTAAGCCCTCGGCCCGCGTAACGCCTGATCATGCCGCACCTTTGATGAAGGCGGCGATAAAGGCGTTGCTGGCCGCATCGGCCAGCGCCGGGATATGGCCTGCGTCGGGGCATGTATGGATGGGCGCTGCGGGTTTCAGTGCCTGAAAATCAGCAATCTCGGCGGACGTGCAAAGGTCGGAGATTTCACCCGCCACCAAAGCCACCGGACAAGTAACCGCTGCCAAGCCAGCGCTCACGTCGATGCCAGCGGCAAGGGCTGCTTTGGCACCTGGCACGATGTTGGGATCGAAATGGGGGGTGTAACCGGCGGGCGTCTTGACCAACTGATGGAGAGCGAAACGCTGCCACACGTCATCGGCCACATCACCCAGCGGCAGGTTTTGCCGCACGAAAGCGACATAAGGCTCAGGCGTTGCAAAGACCGGCAGCGTATCGGTCATGTAGGCGGCAATACGGGCGCAAGCAGTGGGGTTGGGCCGGGCAGTAACATCAACCAGTGTCAAGCTTTGCAAAACATCACCACGCCCGATGAGCGCCAGCGTCATGGCAATCAAGCCGCCCATTGAGGTGCCCACCCAATGTACGCGTCCCCAACCGGCCTGATCGACCAGCGCCGCTAAAATATGCGCATAGGTGTCGAGGGTGTAATCATCCGGCCCCGAAAGCCAGCTGCTGCCCCCGCGCCCCGGCACATCGACTGACCAGACGTCATAACCCTCCGCGGCCAGATAAGCCGCCATGTCGTCAAAATCGCGCTTTTGCCGGGACAGGCCATGCACCGCCAAAACCGTGCCGCGGGCGGGTGATGTGGCTGCTGGCACATGCGCCAGCGCCAGACGGCACGGAAAAGCCAAACCGCTGACATCAAAAGTTTTGATTTGAGGCTGCACGCCGTGAGATCCCCGTCCGTGCTGGTGTCAGGTTCAAAGATTAGGGCTGCAGTTGGTATAGCGGCTGTCGCCCACCGTCACGCGGCGCAGATTTTCCGTCGACGAGATAATGCCGTTGCGTGCGTGCAGGCGTACCGTATTGACATCGACACCATCAATACGCAAGGAAACATTCCAGTTGCGGGCCGGGATCGGCATATTGCCCGTCCAGCGATTGGGCGTCGCCCGTTGAAACGACGCGCGCAGATTAAAGTTGCACATATTGACGGGCGTTGTATTGCGATTGCCCGGGTTGAACATATCCGACAGGCGCCGATCGTGCGGCGCGTACCATACCACCCGCGCGCAAAGCGTGGTTTCGGGACAGGGCCGGAAAGACAAAACCGAATTCAGCCGCGGAGAATACCACCAGCTTTCACCCTCGGTCAGTACCGGGGTGCGTAAAGTCTGCGCTTGGGCACTGGCCGGCGCCAAGGCCAAAGCCGCTGCCGAGACAAGACCGGCGCTGATCGCACGTTTTGTGGGGGTGACAGCAAAAGGCATGATCTTGGGTTCTCCCATCCGGTTGGAATCACTTGGCTAAAGGTGGATTATGATAAGCGTCGCCGCCCGTATGTGACAACAGTTATATCCACAAATATTTTCATAACAACAAGACCTTGTTTTTGTGGGTTTATAAGTTAAACCAAACCGCCGCAAAGGGTGCCGGTCGCCCCTTTTTACGGTATAAAAACAGCATGATGATTGATAACCCCCACGGCCGTCATACCACCCACGCTTGGCCCCGCCCGGCTGTGTTGGCGACGTTGGCCCTGTGTTTGTTGCTGTCGGGTTGTCTTGACCGGCTTTTCTTCAAACCCGATTACACCCTGACCGGCCTGCCGCCGCAGGCAGAATTGGCCAAGGATATCGAGGCGCATTTTAAAGATCAGAAAGCGGCCATCGTCCTGCCTGAGAACAAAAGCGATATCGCCGCCGCCAGCACCCAGGCCAGCGAAAATCTGCGCCTGCAGATGATCGCCAAGCTGCAATCCCTTGGTTATTACGATGCCAAGGCAGGCTTTAGCGGAGGGCCGGAGCCATGGGCCGGTACCTATGCGCTCGACCCCGGCGCGCGTTACCGCATCGCCCGTGTTAAAATCAACACCGCCAGCAAACTTGATGCCGGTGAAGCCGCACGGCTGGAGCCGCTCCACGATTTGGAAGGCCAGCCGCTGGATGCCGCGACCGTTTTAACCAGCATTGATAAAACCCGCCGCGCTATTGATCGCAACAGTTGCCGCTTCGGGGTTGATTTGGCCCATAGCGCCGTTATCGACCGCCGCGCCAAAACCGCAGACCTGACGTTTGAGCTGCAACAAGGTCCGCGCGCACAGATGGGGCCGGTGGTGTTTAACGGCCAGCAAACAGTGAACGAGTCCTATTTGCAAAAGCTGGTACCGTGGCGCGCGGGTGACTGCTATTCCGCGCAGCATATTGAAGATTTGCGCGGTGCCCTGTTTCAAAGCGGCCTGTTCGGCAATGTCGATATTGTCCAGCCCGCCAAACCCGCCGCCAATGGCCAAGTGCCGCTGCTGGTCAACGTGCAAGAGCGCCCGCACCGGGCGATCAACATCGGCGCCACCTATTACAGCGACGAAGGCCCGGGCCTGCAAATGGGCTGGAAGCACCGCAATTTGCTGGGCGGGGCCGAGGTATTGGACGCAACGCTGATGCTGTCGTCGATCGAGCAAAGCCTGAAAAGCACGCTGACCTCGCCGTTCTTTTTGCGGCGTGATCAAAAATTGCTGGTGACGGCGGGCCTGGCGCGCGAAGAAACCGACGCCTATGACAGCAAATCGATTGATACGGGTATCGCCGTCCAGCGGCAAATCAATAAACAGTTGGCACTATCGACCGGGATCAATTTTTCGGTCAGCCGGATTTTTGACAACGTGACGCTGGACGAGGATAACTTTGCCCTGATTTCCTTTCCGCAAACGGCCAGTTATGATACGCGCAGCAATCTTCTCGACCCGCACAAAGGGTGGTTTATCGAGGCGGAGGCAGAGCCGTTTTTTAATACCATTGGCAGCGGGTCGCCGTTTTTCAAACTGTCGGGTACGGCCCGGCGCTATCAACCGCTGGGGGATGATACGACACTTGCTCTCCGCGCTAAGGTGGGGACCATTCAGGGATCGAGCCTGACCGATGTGCCGGCGGACGAGCGTTTTTATGCCGGTGGCAGCGGATCGGTGCGAGGGTACGCCTATCAATCGGTGGGGCCGCAGACGCGGGGTGACCCAAGCGGTGGCCGTGGCCTGGCGGAAGGCAGCATTGAAATACGCCACAAGTTTAACGACGATTACGGTGCCGTGGCCTTTGTCGATGCCGCCAATTTGAGCGAAGAAGTGGCCCCCGATTTCAGCGATGCCGCTGTGGGGGCAGGTGTGGGCCTTCGCTATTATACAGCCGTCGGCCCTATTCGTTTTGACCTTGCCACACCGCTGACGCAAAAAGACCAGACCGCTGATGCGGTGCAATTTTATATCAGCATCGGGCAGGCATTTTGATGTTACAGCCGCCCGCCTTTCTGACCAGGCTTTCAGGCGTGCCGCGCTTGCTTTTGAAAGGCGTGTTGACGCTGGGCAGCGCCTTTCTGCTTGTGGTGATGATCGTTTTTCTGGCGACAATCGGCGGGACGATGTGGCTGTCATCGACATCTTCGGGTCAGACCTTTTTGTCGAAGCAATTGAGCCTTCTAACCGCCGAGAGCGGTTATAGCATCGAGGTGGGCGCCATCCGCGCGCGCGGTGCCGGGAGCGTGATGATTGACCGCATCAGCATTGGCAAGGGTGATGCCCCCGTGACCGACTTGACCAAGATCACCGTTACACCGTCTTTAGCCGCTTTATTTGCCGGCCACGCCAATATCAGCCTACAGGTGCGGCATATGGTGGTGCACCCTAGCCCGACGGAAAGCGCTGCTGCCCCCGCACCAACGCCCCCCTCTGGCCCGGTTATTCCGGCGGCGCTGACACTCGCCCGCCTGATTGAAGCCATACCCTTTTCGGCCATTAATCTGGATAGGTTGCAGATCGACCAGATTGCTTTTGTCGATGCGGCGGGGGTGGCCCAGCAAGACCCACTGTCCGTTGTGTTTGACATGAATTTTAAGCGGGATAAAAGCCGCCCCACGTTTTCCGCCGCACTGGTTATTGATGGTCTGCTCGAAGAGCAACCCTTGACGGCGCTACTGGTGTCGCATGCCGAGCTGGGCGGCGATACACCCGCCTATTTTATCGAACGCCTGGATATTCAGGCCGGTGCTATCCAGCAAAGCTTTACCGGGCGACTTAATCTACCCGTCAATGATGCAGATCAGCGCGCCCTGCCCTTATGGCTGACGACACGCTTTGGTGATCAACCGGCGAGCCTGACCGCCGATATCATTCAGCACGGGGAGCTCGGGATACGCAATATGGTGCTGAGTGGACCCGGCTTGGCCGCCACCGGCGAGATTGCGCAATCGCCCGACGG
>JAIXUW010000016.1 GCA_027483355.1 Alphaproteobacteria bacterium | reverse complement strand
TGACAGCAAGGGTGTCACAACCCGCCCGCCAACACCCGCCACGAAAGCCCGTCATGTTTTTCAAACGCGTCAAACTGTTTCGTTTTTTCGGGTTTGATGTCCAGGCCGATGCCAGCTGGCTTTTTCTGTCTGTTTTCATTGTCTGGACGCTGGCTACTTCCGTGTTCCCGCCCCTGCTGCCGGGCCTGCCGCGCGACACCTATCAGTTGATGGGTATCATGACGCTGGCGGGCTTGATCTTCTCGGTCATCATGCATGAAGTGGCCCATGCCATCATCGCCGAGACTTATCATATGCCGATCCGCTCGATCACCTTGTTCATCTTTGGCGGCGTGGCCGAAATGAAGGGCGAGCCAAGCCACCCCAAAGGCGAATTCTTGATGGCGCTGGCGGGCCCGGCGATGAGCCTGCTGCTGGCGCTTTTCTTCTGGGCGGCAGCCCGGCTGACGGCGCCGCTGCCGTTTTCCGATATGCTGACGACGATTTTGCACTACCTAGGCAACCTGAATATGTACATTGCTCTTTTTAATATGCTGCCTGCTTTTCCGCTGGATGGTGGCCGGGCTTTGCGGGCGCTTTTGTGGCGCTACAAAAACAATCTGGTGGCGGCGACGCGCACCGCCACTTGGCTCAGCGCCGGTTTTGCCTATGGTCTATTGGCCTGGGCCTGTCATCGGCTGGTCGTCGATGACGATATTATCGGCGGCGTCTGGATGTCTATCTTGGGGCTCTTCGTTTTTGCCTGCGGCACCCAGGCGGTGCGCGATACCGAAAGCCGGTCTTTATTGGCGACCGAGAAAGTCGGCCGCTTCATGCATGCGCAACTGACCGCCGTCGGCCCCAGCCTCACCATTGCTGAACTGGTCGAGCGCTACGCCCTCACCCATTATCAAAGCGATTATCCGGTGGTCGAAAATGGCCAGCTGATCGGGGTGATCTCTCTGCAGGCGGTGCTGGGTCTTGACCGCGCCAAATGGCCCTGGCTGCATGTGGCAACGGTGATGACGCCGCTGTCGGCCGATAACTGCGTCACACCGGATACGCCCGCCATCGAGGCACTCGACACCCTGCAACGCACCCGCCGCGCCCAGTTGATCGTCGAGGAAAACGGCAAATTGGTGGGGGCCATCGAATACCGCGATCTGGCCGCCTATCTGCACGTGACCGCGCAAATCGATAATACCATCGCCATTCAAAAGAGCCGTTAAACCATGGGCAGCGAGACACCTTTCATCAATGCAAACCCTGGGGATCAGCCCGAGCGCCACGCGGTGCGGGCGCTGTTGTTCAACCCGCAAGGGGAACTGCTGCTCATTCAATATCGCGGCAATCCCGATTTGCATCAGATGGGCCGCGCGCCCGTGCTTGATCCGCATTGGGGTACGGCCGGGGGCGGCATTGATCCGGGTGAGGATCTGCATCTGGCCCTTCGCCGTGAAGTGGAAGAAGAAATCGGCCATAAAAATATCAGTATCGGCCCAGAAGTCTGGCGCCGCCGTGCCCATATGGTTATGCGCGGTCAACCGCTGCGACTCGATGAGCGTTATTTTATTGTAACGACACCCGATACTTTTATTAAAGACGAGGCCCGCACCGCCTATGAACGCGCCTATGTGCTGGATACCCGCTGGTGGGCGCCGTCCGACATCGTGAAAACGCCCGAGATTATTTTGCCGCTGTTTTTACGCGATCATATCGCGGCGCTGGCCGCCGGTGACTATCCCGCCACAACTCTTTTATTCGACGAGACCTGAGAGACCATTAAGCTCTCTCGTTTCCCCGCGAAGGCGGGGATCCATCTTGAAAGAGCAGATCTATCGGATATATGGGCCCCTGCCTGCGCAGGGGAGCGCAGAAGTCAAAACCCGCGCGTGTTGCGGAAGATGACGAAATTGCGCATCACAAACCCAGCCACCAGACACAGGCAAAAACACCCGAGCGCATAGGATGCAGCAAAGCCCGGCAATAATTGCGGCGCGGTAGGACTTGGCTCGTAGATCGAATAGGCACGCGCCACCGCCAGCAGGGCCAATACCCCGCCCAAGCCCAGGAAAAGATAGTTGACGGTCGACAAGACCTTCAACTTTGACTGTTCGACATAGGGCTGAAAGCGAAAGAAAATCCACAGCGCCGACAGGGTCAGCAACAGCAGCAGGACAACAAGTGGACCCATCTGGCGTTAACCTTTAAGCGGCGACTTGCGAGGCCAGGAAGCTTTCGGCGTGATAATTATCAAGGATGCGGTCGAATTGCTTGCGGTCATCATTCGACATCGGCGCGAATTCGGCAGCAACGCCGCGACGGGCAGTGCGCACGACACGCAATTCACGCTGGACCGCAATAGTTTCATGCGGAAAGCGGAAACGGATGGTGGCCACCAGACGGTCGCCTTCGACCAGGCGGCTGTCGGGCAGAGTTTCAAAGAAGACGCCACCCTGGCTCCAGTCACGCACCGGGAAGGATTGCTGACCCATTTCGACATCGGCACGCAGGCCGTTCAAACGAATGTGACGACGACGGGCATCGACATCCAGATTGTTGGACCCATCGCCCAGACCCAGTTTGGTCAAAAGTGTATTCAACATGACATTCCTCCTTATCTGAACCTCTTATATTATGTAATTAAGAGGCGGGATGTTTTTCTTAATGATATCTTACCACGCCAACTTAGGCGGATTCGCAAAAAAAACAATTTCTTTAAGCCCCGGAAGGGTGAAATACCATAAAAAAGACATAATAATATTAACTTATGTTAAATAATGGCCCACCACCCCTGCAATCTGCCTCATTTTTCAGCATAATTTTTGCCCCGTCTTACGGTCTTTCTTGCATATATATAAGGTGTCGTCTGGTGCTTGACTCACGACCAATCTTTCCCGTATAAAGCCTGCACTGTTCATCCGCTGGCTCGATTTGGCTGCCTCGCGGGTGATTCTGCCGTTTCTGCTGTCAGAGCGGCTTCTTAACGAAAGGACATCAAAATGCCAAAGATGAAGACCCACTCGGGTGCCAAAAAGCGTTTTGGCGTGACCCGCACCGGTAAAGTCACCGGTCGCCCGGCACATAAACGCCACCGCATGACATCGAAATCCAAGCGTATGAAGATGGAAGGTCGCTCGACCCTGATCCTGTCTGAAATGGATGCCAAAGTCATTCTCGACAACTTCCTGCCCTATGAGCGCGCCAAAAAGCGCAAGGGTCGTCAGTTCCTGAAAAAACAACAACAACGCAACGCGAAAGCGGCAGCGAAGACGAAGGAGGCCGCATAACATGGCACGCGTCACAGGCGGTACCGCCTCTATTAATCGTCACAAAAAAGTCCTGAGACTCGCCCGCGGTTTCCGCGGCCGGTCCAACAACTGCTATCGCATCGCACTGCAGCGCCTCGAAAAGGCTTTGCAATATGCGTACCGCGATCGCCGCAACAAAAAGCGTGATTTCCGCGGCTTGTGGATTCAGCGTATCAACGCGGCAGCGCGTCTGAACGGTCTGACCTACTCGACACTGATGGGTGGCCTGAAAGCGGCGGGCATCACGCTCGACCGCAAGTCCCTGTCGGAAATTGCCATTCACGATGCCGCTGGTTTCGCAGCCATTGCAACCAGCGCCAAAAAGGCACTCGACAAAAAAGCGGCCTAAGCTTGCTGGATATGGCCAAAGATCAACGCCCGGGGCTTAACCCCCGGGCGTTTTCTTATGCATGGTTTCCCTTTTTGTTCTGACGCCAGGCGTGCTAAAACAAAGGCATGGCGAAAGCGGCAAATCTCTACGTCTGTCAATCCTGTGGATCCACCCATTCGAAATGGGCGGGCAAATGTGCCGATTGCGGTGGCTGGAACACCATGGTCGAAGA
>JAIXUW010000340.1 GCA_027483355.1 Alphaproteobacteria bacterium | reverse complement strand
GAGGGCTGGACAGGAGCTGGGCCCCTCGCAGATTGTCAACAACCGACGCTCGAAAAAGGAGGAGTTGTTTGATAAGCAGATGGAACAGTATCAGAAGGAGCGGAATATGGGGATGCCTCCGCCACCAGCGCGCATGGGAGGCGGGTTGCAGTAAGCCTTTCTGCGTTTGAAAGTCTAAAGCTCGGTCACGTTCTCTCCATTAGAGAGTATGACGGCGCTTGGTGCATTCAACACACAGCTCATCCGATTCTTCCAGGAGTTGAAGGAGACTTATCCTGAGGAGCGTGATATTCGCATGGCGCTCGAGGCGATTGAGGGCGCAAAAAAGATTAATCCGAAGCTGATTCTCGATATGTTCTGGGAGCACGTGTATCGGGACCTCAATGAGGCGATTGCCCGTGAGGACGAGGAGGCTGTTGTCGGCTATGCGCAATCGAAGATTCGTGGCGAGTTTAATGAGATGTCTGCGGCACTCATCATTTTTGACAAATTTTGGCCGGCTATGTCGGATGCAAATCGTCAGGCCATTTGGAAGTATCTGAAAGTGTTGTGTATCCTGTGCGAGAAGGCGCGCGCGGCGCGGAGTGCCTTCTAGGGGGGGGGGCGGATTCCTTCCCCTCCTACGTAAAGGCCTAGCGATGACAAAGCGCAGACTCAACAAGAATGTCCTCCCCTGCTGACACGTCCCCTCTTCAGGCTACGTTTCAGAAGAAATATGGCGAGTTCGCCGCTGAGCTTCGTGAGACCTTTCCGGAGCTGGCAACGGATCTTGATGCAGCCGTCGCAATTCCTGAGGGTGAGCGTGTAACCGCATATGCTGAGAAGGTGATGCGCGCACATGCGCCGAGCGGATGCCCTGGCCCGGTGCTGCCTGGCGTTACTCTGACGGAGGAGCTCTGGGGCTCCTGTGGAGAGGGTACTCAAAAGGCGGTGTATGACTATCTGTCGATTCTGGACCTGTGCGCCCTGTATGAGAAGGGGATGGAGGGTGGAACGGAGGGGTTTTCGAAGGAGTGGGCCGACCGCGTGATGCGCGAGTGGCGCACCCGCCTGGACCGCGTGGACTTCGATGGCTTGGCGAAGAAGTTCATGAACATGTTCGGGTCAGAGGGGGCACTGCCGCAGCTGCCCGAGAAGTTCCTAAAGGGAAAGCTGGCGAAGCTGGCGGAGGATATGGTCCGCGAATTCAAGCCTGAGGATTTTGGTCTCCGGCCTGAGGACATCGCCGCCGTCGAGAAGGACCCCACACGCGCTTTTGAGATTCTAATGTCGGCGTCGGCTGCCAATCCACAGATGCTCCAAAAGGCGATGGGGCGCGTGGCAAAGAAGCTACAGGATAAGGTTGCGAATGGGTCTCTTCGCCCACAGGAGCTGGTGGCCGAGGCGGAGGAGCTCATGAAGGAGTTCCAGTCGCACCCGGCGTTTGTGGAGATGATGGAGTCGTTCCGCTCTGCCTTCTCATTCGAGGACCCTGACCTCGCACGAGCTGCTGGACAGGACCAGTCTGCTCGTCTTGCTTCTGTGCGTGCGCGTCTCCGGAAGAAGCTAGATGCCAAGAAGGCCGCCAAGAAGTGATACTTCTACCCTCTGATAGTCTTCGTTCCCGATAGGAAGGGCCCATGAAACAATATCCACTTTGCGACCCGTATGTCTGGGAGAACCCGAAAGTGATGCTCTACACAGGATTTACCCTGAAGTCGCATCCAGCGGGCCCATGTGTGAGTGAGCGTGTGAATCACATTATATTTGTGTATTTAATTGCATTCGCACTCGGGGGAGCTTTTCTGATGGTTGCGGGCGGCTCCTACACAATGCCTGCTGCACTGGTTCTTGCTACCCTCTATGTCAGTCCCACCTTGCTGGAGCTCATGCGCACGAAGCGCGAAGTAGAGGGGTTTCAGGCGGAAGACAGAGAAAGCGCACGTAGGGAGCTTGAGCTCGAGAACACACCCACGATTACACGTGGGGGGGATGAGGCTACAGAAGTGTATCAGGTGATTGGTGCGCCCGGAACAAGTGCTGCGCCAGCTACTCTTACACTCCCGACAGCGCGAAACCCTTTTATGAATGTGTTGCTGGATGAAATCAAATACCACCCGACACGCCCAATGGCAGCGAGTGTCATGGATCCCTCTGTCCGCGTGACTCTGGATGACTTCTTCCGCTCTGATTTCTATGCGGACCCAACAGACGTGTTTGGCAAGACACAGTCTCAGCGCACGTTTATTACGATGCCGAGCACGAGCATTCCGAATGACCGTGATTCGTATCAGAATTGGCTATATCGCATCCCGGGAAAGACCTGTAAAGAGGGTGGTCGGGAGGCATGCTTGCCTGGAACGGATGGAGGCGTACTGCCATGGCTCAACTCCAACCCTTAAGCACGGCGCTGGCGGCTGCTGCTGCGCATCGCCTGGGTTTGTAAGGACGGCCCGCCCTTGCTGGGCTTACACCGCACACGACGCAGAGTCTTTCCACGGGACTGGAGAATACTCTTCGTGCAGATTGCGATAGCCGCGCCCTCCCGCG
>JAIXUW010000298.1 GCA_027483355.1 Alphaproteobacteria bacterium | reverse complement strand
GGCATCGCCCACATCAAACTCACCCCTGCCTATCGCGGCCGTATCATCGCGGTGAACGGCGTGCCCGCCGAAGAGGCCCTCGTCGATCGGCGTGAAGAATGGGTGATCCGCTCCGACCGTGGCTTTACCTATGCCGCCGACCAACCGCCGCACAGCCGTATTACCGAAGGCGAGTGGTGGCCGGACGGCTACAATACCGCCCGCCTTGGCATCACGCCGCGCGTTTCGATTGCCTCCGATGTGCAGCGCGCCTTTGCTATTGGTGTGGGTGATCAACTCACCATCAATATTATGGGGGTCGAGGTGGTGGCCGAAGTCGCCAATGTGCGCGACATCAACTGGGCCAGCTTCACCATGAACTTTGCCGTCACTTTCGCCCCCGGCGCCCTTGATGGGGCGCCCGCCAATTTGCTGGCCACCGCCGTGGTCCCGGCCGAGGCCGAAGACGCCCTGCAAAGTAAAATCGCGAGCGATATGCCCAACATCACCTCGGTCCGCGTGCGCGAAGCCTTGGCGCTGGCCGAGAAACTGGTGGGTGGCGTGCTGGCGGCTGTGCGGGTGACCGCCGTCATCACCCTGGCCGCCGGGGTGCTGGTTTTGGCGGGTGCCTTGTCGGCCGCGCGGCAACGGCAGCTCTATGATGCGGTGGTGCTGAAAGTATTGGGTGCCACCCGCCGCCGCCTGATGGGGACGTTCCTGATCGAATACGCGCTGCTGGGGTTTGTCACCGCCGGGATTGCGGCCCTCATCGGCACGGCTGGCGCCTATGGCATGATGACGGGTATCATGGAGTTCCCCTGGGTGTTTTCAGGGATGGCGCTCGCCGGTGTGGTGGCGCTGGCGCTGGGCATTACGCTGGCGGCCGGGGCCGTCTCGGTGCTGCGTGTGCTGGCGGTTAAACCGGCGCGGCGCTTACGGAATCAATAATATGTTGAAAACACTCGCCTTTTCGATATCCGGTTTTACTTGAAATATGTCCCGACACGCATCATCTTAAAGGGACTGATTTACCAACGGAGGATCACCATGAATTACCCCAATCGCACCCAAGCCGCCTACGGCACCGACCAGCTGGTCGACAGTGGCCTGCAGACGTTTATGCGCGGCGTTTACAACATCATGGGCATTGGCCTGGTTGTCACGGGCCTGGTTGCCTTTGCCACCGCCAATACACCGGCACTGTTCAACGCCATCTACGGCACGCCGCTGCAATGGGTGGTGATGCTGGCGCCGCTCGCCTTTATCTTTCTGGGCTTCTCGCCCAGCCGCATGGCCCGCATGAGCCCGGCGCAGGCGCGCACGCTGTTCTATGTCTTCGCGTCCGTCATGGGCCTGTCGATGGCAACCATCTTCGCCGTCTATACGGGTGAGAGCATTGCCCGCGTGTTCTTTGTGACCGCCGGTACCTTTGCCGCCACCAGCCTGTATGGCTATACCACCAAGAAAGACCTGACCCGCATGGGCTCGTTCTTGTTCATGGGTCTGATCGGGATTGTGCTAGCATCTCTTGCCAACCTGTTCTTTCAGTCGGGCATGGTGCAGTTCGTTGTGTCGGTTCTGGGGGTTGCGATCTTCACGGGTCTCGCCGCTTTTGAAACCCAGATGCTGAAGGAAACCTATGTCGCCGGCGGCGGTGCTGCCAATGACAAGCTGGCGATTTCGGGCGCCCTTGGCCTCTATCTCAGCTTTATTAACCTGTTCCAAAGCCTGATGCACCTGATGGGCAACCGCGAGTAAGCGGACGACCCCATAACAGGGCAAAAACAACCAACCCCCGGCCGGCACCTGCCACCGGGGGTTTTTGTTGTTCTTTTTCAGGCGGATAAAAACCGATTGCCCCCCCGCCCGACTCATGATTATATGTGCCCCTCTTTGACCGCCTAAGCGGTCCTGGGGCCCGTAGCTCAGCTGGGAGAGCGCCTGCATGGCATGCAGGAGGTCGTCGGTTCGATCCCGATCGGGTCCACCATCTGATACCCGAGTCCTTTTAATAGGTTGTAGGGTTCGGATCACCCCCATCGAACATCTTTGCAAGTCAGCTTGTCACACCACTGTCACAGTGAGGCACAGGCATGGCTACAATCCGCAAGAGAAACGGCAAGTATCAAGTACAGGTTCGTCGTAAAGGCTTCCCTCCCGCCAGCCGGTCTTTTCACAAAAGAGCCGATGCCGATGAATGGGCACGGCACATGGAGAGCCAAGCCGACAGAGGAGAGATGCCCGCGCCCGTTAAAGATCTGGGCAAATATACTGTCAAAAGCATTCTGGAGCGCTATCGCGACGAGATCAGCTTCAAGAAGCGCAGCTTTTACAGCGAAAAGTATGTCCTGGCTGGCCTAATCAAACAGCCCTTCGCCAAACTATCACTTGCCGAACTGACTGTAGCGCGGATCTGCGAATACAGAGATTTACGCTTGAAGGCCGTCAAGCCTGGCACTGTCAGACGCGATCTTGCGTTACTAAAACAGGCCTTTGATGTCGCGATCAACGAATGGGACGTGCCCTATCGTATTAATCCATTAACTAAGATCAGCAGAGTAAAGCCGCAAAAGGGACGTCACAGAAGACTGTCCGAAGACGAGTATGCTACTTTGCAAGCGGCATGGTCCGCCAAAACAAGTCCTTTGGTCGGCAGTATTGTCCGCTTCGCTATCGCAACAGCCATGCGTCGAGGCGAAATTCTTTCCATTAAATGGACAGACATCGACTGGAAAGCACGAACACTCCACATCCCCGTGACGAAGAACGGACACGAAAGAACCATCCCACTTTCAACCAGCGCGATAGAGTTATTGCAAGAGCGGCAGACGTACAACACTTGCAAAACACATCCTTTTCCAATGACAGGTAATGGTCTCCAACAGGCGTGGGAAAGGCTTTGCATCGCAGCCCAGATCGATGACCTGCATTTTCACGACCTACGGCACGAGGCCATTAGTCGCTTCTTTGAGCGAGGACTTTCTGTGCCAGAGGTAGCCTTGATCTCAGGACACCGTGATTACCGGATGCTGTTGCGTTACACTCACCTTAAAGCAGAAGATGTCGCATTGAAGCTCTCATAACTGTTGGACAGCCCGCCACGAAAGCCTGTCAATAACTTTCGTGTCTGACACGTGACTGCCCGATTATACCACAGAACAGCGCGGGTAGATCGGCCCACAAAGTATATTTTGCGTCTGACAAGTTTTGATCTTCACGCCTACGCAAAACAGGTGTTTGCTTTGTATAGGGCTAAACAACATTCGGAGCAAAAAATCATGAAACCTACCTTGAATAAAATTGCTGAACTGCACATTGACCTCCACGCTGAGGGGTATGGCTCAAATACAAAATACAGCGTCGAGCTGGAGAGAAAGAACCTTGTAAGCGAGACCAACTGCCGAGTATATAACAACGCTCTGACGTATCTGGAGCAGGTAGACTTTTCCCTGAAGAGTAAGTCTGCTGCTGACAAGCTGATTAATAGCATCGCCAATGGCATTGACCTGAAAAATCCACAACGCCATGTTGGGGCTATCTTGGGAGCCCTGCTTGCCTACGGACTACGTCTTCAGGACGATAGAAGCACCCCTTACTTGCGCAATCCATTGGCTCACCTTAGCGTGCTCCCAGCTAAGGGGGACACCGCTTGATGCTGGACATTTCTCATTATACGACCAACCGTTGGGTTGGCGTTACGCCTCCACAAGTACCCTTTGTTATCCAGCGCATTGCGCCCAAAGGCATGGTTACGTTGCTTGTCGCAGAGGGGGGCGTGGGAAAATCTATGTTTATGCAGCAGGCCTGTACGGCTGTGGCTCTCAACAAACCCTTCCTTGGCTTGTCTAATATCACTGGAAACACGGTAGGGCTATTCGCAGAAGATCCCGACGTCGTTCTGCATGAGCGACAGGCGCGTGTAATGGATAGTATGCGTATGGACATGGAAGAGCTGTCTGACAGGTGCTTTATCATTCCGCAATCGGATACAGACATGCGCTTGTGGGTAGACAACCGCCATACGAAAGCCTTAAGCGAGCTGGAAGCCCAGCTGGCTCAGATCCCCAGATTGCAGCTCCTGACACTTGATAACGTAGCTTTGCTGTTCTCTGGTGACGAAAACAGCCGTATTGAGGTCACGGGCTTTATGAGCCATTTAAACAAGATGGCGGCACGACTGGATATAGCCATTATCCTCAGCACCCATAGTAGTAAAAGTAACGACGGGTCATCGCTACGCCTTGCCAGTGGTTCTACTGCCTGGATCAACGCAGCTAGATCGGTTCTAGAGCTGAAGAAAGGCTCTGACGATACGGTCAGCCTGAAACTGCGCAAGACAAACCATGCGCCGGCAGGTGAAGTAGCCGAACTGACATGGAAGGACGGCGTACTTTACAGACCTGAAGGCGAAAGCTTCCTGTTGGCTTCGTTGCGACAAAAGCAGACTCGTTCATACATTCTGAACGAGGTTCAGAGGCGGCAGGATACAGAACAGCCTCTTTCATCAAGCCACCAGGCGGTTGGACGCTACCTTCCGGATGCGCTGCGCAGCCAGTCTGCTGGAAAATACAAAGTCTCGGAGCTCAACCGTGAAATGCGCCACCTTCTTGCTTCTGGAGAGTTGATTTCGAGCAAGAAGAACACAAGGAGTTCACGAGGGCTTCGCGTTGCAGACGCGGCGTCAGAGAAGAAACATCCTGCGCATGCAGAGATGGCAATTGTTTGAACTAACTGAACCTTCGCGGGCAGCAGAGAGAGAGCATATATATCTATGCTTCGCCACCTTAAGAGGCTTAGCAAGATTGGAGTGCAAAGTGACAAAAGACAAGGTAGAAGCATTAGTAGCGACCAAAACAAGGATGGAGATTGCCACAGAATCCACCCTTCTGCCGCTATCACAGGCCGCAGACGTCATTGCGTCGAACTCGTGGGACAGGAATCACGTTGACGTTTCAGCCGTAGAAAGAGGCCTTCAGGACAGCGCTGCTCTGATTGGAGGCGGCAGTACCAGCCCGTTGGAAGAAATGCTTCTAGCGCAGGCTTATGGTCTTAATAGCAGCTACCAGCGCTTGATGCTCAAAGCATCGAGCCCAGAGGTGTTTCCCCATCCTGAGCGCCTCCAGTCCTGTCTGAATATAGCTTTCAGAGCACAAAGGCAGTGTTTACAAACGATCGAACTGCTTGCACGCCTTAAGAACCCCTTGCCGCACACGGTTGTCCAACAAAACTTCCTGCATGCCGCCCCCGATGTCGGACAGGCGGCAGAGAAAAAATATTCGAGCAAACGAACTGATATGGATCCACACAATGCGGCGCTGGACTGAAGAAGAACGGCGCAGGCAATCGGAAATCGCAAGAAGAGTAAAGCCATGGCTCAGCTCTACAGGTCCACGCACACCAGCAGGCAAAGCTAGCTCAAAGCTGAATGCTGTAAAGCATGGTCTGCGCTGTCAAATTGTACGCAAGCTAGAAAAAACCTTGTGGAAGCAACGCAGGAATATAGATGCGCTCACAAACAGCCTGTCAGGTTGAGCACGTTAGCAGCCCTTCACAGTCTCTTCCCCGTATGTCACTTCTGCCTGCCTTCTTATTTCCCTGTAGATCTCGTCCTTGTTCATTGCGCCCATGTCTGCCTCAAACAGAGCCTCTCTGAACAGCTTGTTATTAGAGACAAGGCTTTGTGCCAACTCTTTTTCTACAGCCAAGAAAGTGCGTATTGCATCGGGAGATTGCGGCTCTAGCAATACCCACGTTTTCCAGCGAGCTAGGCTTGTTTTGATTGCCTTCTTTTCAGCCCATATGCTCCATCGCGTGCCCGCATAGTTAATTGAGCTGACTAGTCTTTTGCCCTTGCGATCCTCTTCTGGTGCTTTCTTGTCTTGTTCGTCAGCAGGCGTTTGAAAAATTGTTTTAACAAGAAATGCCGTAAGTAGCCCGATAACTACCCACATGATAATACTTGCATCCGCTGTATCAAGCGTCGAACTTGCCCCATAAGTATGAAGAAAATTTTTGTCCGCCACGTCACTGTACTGGAACGGAATGGGCACAGTCATATCAAATCCTCACCATATAAAAATCACCAGAGAGCTTACCTCTCTGGTGATCGGGGATTGATAGCCGTCCAATGAACGACGCAGCGTATTTACGCAAGCGCTATTGTATTCCGCCGCATCCCCGACCGTATGATCGAGAAGGCGCATCGGATTAACGGCCTGATGCTTATGCCGCATTGGAAAGGGGCTATCAGACCCCGATCAGCTAAAGCTGACTGGCTTCAAACTAAATCTTTAGCGGTTTTAAAGCAACGAAGTTGCCTGCCACGACAGTGGTCCTTCTGCTAACTCATGCAGCCGATTCTCACACAGCCCAAACATGGTCGAAGGTTTTAAGTGTTAAATCCGCTATTTAGCACTCTCACTTAATGAGTGCTAATTCGTACATGAATAAAAGCAATTAAGCCTCTGAAGTGTAATGTTTTTACATGCTTTTGAAATACTTGATCAAATGAATCAGAAAAAACAAGCTTATGAAAATGCTTTTTGGCGCTTAACTATATGATTTTATTGAATTAAATTCTTATAATATTTATTAACGTTTCCTGTTTGTACTCTGATAAAATATCCACAAGCAGGAACTAAAAAAACCCAGAAGTGCAACCTTCTGAGTCCAAATAGCCCACTGCGAAGAAGATGTAAGATGCTGTGAGGGGGTGTGTCTCTAAACACAAGCTGAAGGTAGCCCCCAGCATGCACAGCGTCAAGCATCATGTGATGTCAAATAGAAAGGACTTAACAGATGACTGACCGTAAATCATATACTCATGGACGCAATGACTCGACAGGGCGATATGTGTCGCCTGAGAAGGCGCGCACAAATAAGGATGACTACTCAGTAATCCGCAACCCTCTGCCAGGCAACGGCACATCAGGCCGTTACGACGACAAGAATAAGCGTTAGAAACAGGGGGGGGGTGGCTTACGTCACCCCCCCTTTTCCCCGCACAAATAATAGACGGCCATCAAGAAAAGCCGGAACTCATTTTAAGAAAATTATTCCATGAGCCATACTGCTGAAAATATAGAAGCTATGACCGTAGCCTGTGGCGATATTGCTGGAGAGTACACATCTTTACGTGACTCAGTCATGAACTTCAAGTTCAGCAAATCAGAATCCAACGAACACGCGTTACACGGTCTGATGAGGCGTTTAAAGACAGTTCAACGGTGCGTGGAGCGTATCTATCAGATCTGTCCCGCAGATAGAACCAGCAAGCTTTCATACGAAGAAAGCACTGATCTACAAATTCATCTTCAAGCTTATATTTTCAATGTATATGGCTGCCTCGATAATATCGCCTGGATACTCACCTATGAAAAAGATATACGCTGTGTCAAAGGAAAGCCGCTCCCCAACAATCAGGTGTCACTTCTAAATGATAATGTTCAAAGGCACCTTTCAGCAGCCTTTCGATCTTATATATCGGAAATAGCTGGCAAGGATAAATGGTTGGGCTACTTACAAGACTACAGGCATGCACTAGCACACCGCATTCCTATTTATGTCCCCCCTTCAGTTCTTACCTCTTCCGCTCAACCTCAATATGATGAAATAGAAGCTCTAAAAAACGCCGCCCTTGAAGAAAGAAACTACGATAAGTATTTTGAACTAGACGAACAGCAGGATGCTTTAGGCAAGTTTTGGCCCGTTATGATTCATTCTTACTCTGAGGGATCACGGCCTGTCATGTTCCATCCGCAGATTATTGCAGACTGGCGGACTGTAACACAGCTGATCCACCGTACACTTGAAGAACTAGCCCCTCCGCAATAACGACAGCATAATCACAGCCAATTACATTGAGGTGCTATATGACCATTTACCCCAAAACGTTGACGTTCAAAGGCGGTTCTAGAGTTTTTAAAAAATCAGATAAACTCCAAGAGTGGCTAAATAACGAGCTTGAGCAATGGGGTGACTTTCATAGCCGTCTTCCTGCTGGCGATCTTTTTCGGTTGAAAGACAAATACGACCGCGAGCTTTTAGTGCACCAGATAAATCCAATTAGAGAAGCTCAAATTTTCATTCAGGGCGAATCCAACGGGGATTTTGAACTCGGCGGCGAGTACATTACTTCAGATAGCTCTTTCGGAAAGACTGTCTTGCAACTCGCAAAGGAAGATGTGGGGCGTGCGGCTATTCTATACACATACAGAAACATTCATTCAGAACGGACAGCTGATGCTATTAGATCTATCCTCAATAGCAGTGACAAGCGCGATGCTGCCGCACTTAACAAGCACGTACTCGGCCTAGTAGATAGTTACCTTTTCGAGAAAAACCTACTAGACGTAAACAACGCTCAAAGTGAGGTATTAAAAGATCTTAGCTCTCGCTATCAAACAGCATTAAACGAGACCGCAGAACAACAGGCTTCAGACGAAGAGTTTACACGCCAGGTAAAAGAAAGGTTCTCTCAACTAGATCAAGAGATCATAGCTAAAAATAATGAGCGCTTTGAGCTTCTTGAAAAACAGCTAGAAGAAACTCGTCAGCGTTTCACTAAAGAACTCGCATTGCAGATACCCGTCCATTACTGGACGGAAAAATGTAAAGAGCACAAGCTTTTGGTAAGAAGGTGGTCAATGGCTTTCGTTGGCTGCTCAGTAGGCATGCTGGCAGCCTACCCACTACTTATGAAGTATGCCGTGTCGACTGTGATGGGTATTTTCTCCACTCATAAAGGCGACACTACAGAACTGACAGCGAATGTGGCGGCCGGCCACTATGATGATTTACAAACATGGCTGCTCTTTATCTCTATAAGTTTCCCCCTATTTGTTGCGATTTGGATCTTGCGACTTATCGCGAAAACTTTGCTTTCGCACCAAAAACAAAAAGACGATGCTAGTGTCAGAACCGTAATGACTATGACCTATCTCGCGTTACTGGATCAAAACAAGGCATCAGAAGACGATAAAATACTTATTCTCAATGCACTCTTCCATGTACCGGCGCACAACAATGATGATGGATCTCCGCCCCATTGGTTTGAGCTCTTGCAAGCAAGAGGCGGCGTTACGAAAAGCTAATGTCCCTTGATGGACGTTTATGGGACAAACATCACCTCTCTACATAAGGCATTAGCAAGCATCACATTGGCGCTTTCAGAATAAGGGGCTAGGGGGGGGCAAAACTCTTATCCTTCGTTTTTTAAAACGCTGAAAGGTGCGTCACAGCGTTGTCACAGCTAGCCGAGACAAACATTGACATGAAATGTCTAGATCCGTACCTTTATCGCGAGATAGGCTGAGTAATGCGTCAGAGACGAACCCTAGCAATCGCGTAATAAGCATGGCATGCAGGAGGTCGTCGGTTCGATCCCGATCGGGTCCACCATCTATCCAAACAGTCCGCGAACCAGTCTCAGACTTTTTCTCGGCGGACTTTTTGCTCCACCATTAATTTCACTATCCACGCCTAACGCGCAGAAATGCGCGCTGTTAGCGCATACCTCGCGATACGGGCGAGGCACCAAAGTACGGGGGCTCGTGTTTCAAGGGACGAAACATCCGATTTCTCTCCAAAGAGCAAAGACAGGTTTGGCAGCAAATGTTATATAAGAATATGAGCGCAAAATCAGAATATAGCCGTCAATTTGAAATTGCTAAATGGATTGACGACCGCTTCAAAGTTGAGTTTCCATCTGATCGCCGCACAAATGTTGTTTTGTGTTGCTTTGATCTAACAATAGAACATCATGCCGCAATACTTGTTTTGGAGAACTCAGGACTCTACGGTTCAATGAGTGCACTATTTCGGGTAATATTTGAATCCTTCATACGTGGCATGTATCTTCAGCATTGCGCAACAGAGAAAGAGTTGGATTTATTTCAGCAAGACAAGTTTGATAAAAAGCATATAGGCAAAGATTTTGGGGGTTTAATAGAGGCTATAGAAGAAGCTATTGACCTTGTAGATGGTCCTTTTTCGCGTTTAAAAAGAGATTCTTATAAAACCATGAATAGTTTTACTCATACAGGCTTTCAACATCTAACTCGACGACAGCTTAACGCTGAGACAGGCGCGATTAATTACCCCGAAAATGAAAGATGCCAACTAATGATATGTGCTGGCGCATTAGTTCTTAATGCGGCAGCACAGTTAGCGGCTTTAACGCAAAAGCCTGGCTTGGCAGATGAAGTTATGATGAAAATTAAGGCTATAGCAGAAAATGATTAGATATCGTAGTAGGCGAAACGCCAAAGTAAGATTAGATAGATAATCTCCGAAAGACCGGTTGCAGCTAAGTCAGTCATTCTTGGGTAAATGAACAAAGTATCACTTCGCCCCCCCTGCAGGCTCGTCGGAAGGGTTTTTCTTTGCGCCACCCGCAGGGATCCATTTACCCCATCACGCGTTAGCTGATTTTTACAGGAGGCACCGTATGTTTGGACCAACCCCATTGGAAATGCGTCAGGCAGAAGAGAAAAAGGCAGACTTAGAGGCAGCACAACGCAAGGCGGAGCAGCAGGCCGTCTATGAGCAAAAGCTTTTTGACGCCCAACAACAGGCCTTGCAGCAAGCCGCCCAGCAAAAGCATTTTGATGACCAGAAGGCAGCCGAGCAGCGCGCCCATGAAGAAAGGCGGCGTGTCGACAACCAGAATTAAGCCCGCGCTGTGGCCGCATATCCCTACGATGTAGAACACTGAGGGGTCATACCGATACCCCTTGTGGCGCAAATGGTATCGGCAGCGCTATCCGCTCGATCGGGCACAGCCCAGCGTTTAACGCTTCAAAAACGGCGGGGTCAGGCGGGCAAGGGTGGCTTGGCGTTTGGCGCGTGCCGCGGCTTCGCGGGCGGCTTCTTTTTCCTGCAGCTCGCTGGCGAGGCGGTGGTTGACGTCGCGGTGTTCGGCTTCGTCGTTGCGCACCACGATGATCACATCACGCAGACGCGCATCATCGGGCAGGTTCCAGTATTTTTTGGCAATCTCGGGGGCCGGGCCGTTTTCAATTTTGCCGCTGTCGACGGCGGCCAGATAATCGGTATAGCTTTTGACAGCTTCTTCTTCGATCAGGCCCACAAAACGATGCGCCGCTTTTTTGTTAAAGGCATAGGCCAGCGAATAAAAACCGACGAAGGCCACCTGGCTGGTGGTGATCAGGCAGCGGTCGATGGCGGTGGGTTTCGACACCTCGAGGAAGGTCATCAGGTGCATCCGCTCGTTCTCGGCCTCGTCCATCAGCAGGCGAATGCGGCCATTGTCGGTTTTAAGGCCGCGCAGGCTGCGCAGGTGATTGAACACCGCCCCCACCATGCCGGGCACCGCCGCCACGGTTTCAAGGATAACCGCGCGGTGGCCATAGCGTTCGCGGAAAAACTTGTCGGCGAAAAAGCGCAGGAACTTGGCCGCGCCAAAGGCGATGTGATCCGACAGCGTTTCGCGCTTGTAGCGCCAGTCGATCGGGTTATCGACCTGGGTTTCGTGACGCAATTTGATATCAGCAGGGAGCGGCGAAAGCGGCATCGGCAGATCCTTTTCAACGGCACTATACAGACACGGCGGTGAAGCCATTAAACACCTAGTGCGCGCCACGCTCAAAGTAAATATGCGCGGTTAAAAAGTGTTTTTGCCATAATTGCAGCACGCCACCCCCTTCCGTCCCCCCACGCCGCTTGATAGTTTAAGCCACTGCGATGATTTTTTCTTATAGGTCAACCGATGCCGTTTCAATTCGATACCGCCCTGCTCAAGACCTTTATCGCCGTGGCCGAGACGGGCAGCTTCAGCCAGGCGGCGCAAACAGTGGGGCGCACCCAGTCGGCGGTCAGCCTGCAGATCAAAAAACTCGAAGACGGTTTGCGCTGCGGCTTGTTCGACCGCGGCACGCGTCATGTCAGTCTGACCGACAAGGGCGAGATTTTTCTCAGCTATGCGCGGCGCATGGTCGAGTTGCAATGGGAAACCTACAGCCGCCTGAACGAGCCCGAGGTGAAGGGTGAAATTCGCCTGGGCACACCAGAAGATTTCGCCACCCATTACCTGCCCAGCGTGCTGGCCACCTTCGCCAAGCATCACCCGCAGGTGCAATTGAACGTGCAATGCGATCTGACGCTGAACCTGCTGCAGGGCTTTAAAAAAGGCGCTTTCGACGTGGTGCTGGTCAAGCGCGACCCGGCGCGGGTCAAGGGCGGTACGCGCATCTGGCGCGAACCGCTGGTCTGGGTGGGGCTTGATAGCGCGCAGATCAAAACGCCGCTGTCGCTGGTGTTATCGCCGCAGCCGTGTATCTATCGGGCCCGGGCGCTGGCAGCGCTTGATCGGGCCCGTAAACCCTGGCAGATCAGCTATACCAGCCCCAGCCTGGCGGGAACGTTGGCGGCCGTGCGCGCGGGTCTGGGCATCACTGTCCTGCCCGCCCAGATGATCCCGACCGGGCTGATCCCTTTACGCGCTGGCGCTGGCCCCGGCCGCTTGCCGCATTTAAGCGACGCCGAAATCGCCATGATCCGCCAAGACCGCCTGTCGCCCGCGGCCCGGGCCCTGGCCGACCATCTGGTGGCCGCCCTCGAACAGCCGCGCAATTTATGATATAAAATCATAAATCCGGCACATTTATGATATCTACAAATAGGCATCCGTTTGCAGTTGCACGAATCAAGCCCCGCCCCTTATCCTAGAACTATGAGCGGACCGGGCCCCTCTGGCGCTGCAACGTAACCCCTTACGTTTGCCGTGCGATGTCGGACCGCATCGGATAAGTACCGATGCAGGCACCACGACACCCCCGTCGCCCCCCCCTCGCATCGGTGCTTCTCCGATCCACCACGATCGCTTGGGAGCAGCATGATGAAAAACTTCTTTTTCCGCCTTATCGCCATTTATAAACGCCTGGATGAGTCCATCCGTTTCGAGGAAAAGCAGCCGCGACCGCGCGATCTGCGCCTGCTGCGGATGAAACGGCTGCGCGCCGCCATCCGCCAGCGTCTCAATGTCATGATGCAAAGCCCGGCCTGATAATCACCCCTACTGAAGAAAGAACACGAACATGGAAATGCTGGATCTTCTCTGGTTGGGTAAGCCGCTGTGGATGTGGCTCAGCTTTGTTGCCATCGTCATCACCCTGCTGGCGCTTGATCTGGGCGTTCTCCACCGCAAGGCCCGCGAGATTGGCGTGACCGAAAGTCTCGTCCTCTCGGCTGGCTATCTTTCCTTGGGGCTTGCCTTTGGCGGCTGGGTCTGGTGGCAACTGGGTGCCACCGCAGGCATGAATTACATCACCGGCTTCGTCGTCGAAAAAAGTCTAGCACTCGATAACGTTTTCGTTATCGCCATGATCTTTACCTATTTTTCGATACCGCGGCTATATCAGCACCGCGTGCTGTTCTGGGGCATCCTGGGCGTCATTGTCCTGCGTGGCATTATGATTGGCCTTGGCGCCAGTATCGTCGCGTCCTTTTCGTGGGTGCTGTACATCTTCGCGGCCTTCCTGATTTTGACCGGTATCAAGATGTGGATCATGGCCGACAAGACCTATGACGTCGGCAATGCCCCAATCCTTAAATGGGTGCGCGCCCGCTTTCGTATCACCGACGACCTGCAGGGGGATAAATTCTGGGTGCGCCAGCCCGATGCCGCCACCGGCCGGGCTGCCTGGTACATGACGCCGCTGTTCCTGGCCCTGATCATGGTCGAGGTGGTCGATCTGGTTTTCGCGGTCGACAGCGTGCCCGCTATTTTCGCCATCACCACCGACCCGTTCATCGTCTATACCTCGAACATCTTTGCCATTCTGGGCCTGCGCGCGCTTTACTTTGCGCTGTCGGCGATGGTGGATCGCTTTCATTACCTCAAATACGCGCTGGCGATTTTGCTGGTCTTCATTGGCTCGAAAATCTTTGTGGCTGATGCGCTGGGCCTGGCCAAAGTTCCGCCTGCCGCATCGCTGTCCATCACCTTCGCCATTCTGGCGACCGGTGTCGTCTGGTCGCTGTGGAAAACCCGTAAACCGGCCGCCCTTACCTAAACCCGCTGTCTCGTTTTAAAACCCAAGGAGAAAAACCATGAAAAACCAGCTCTTCACCACCGCCATCGTGCTGGGCCTTTTGGCGACCAGCCCTGCCAGTGCCGCTACCGATGAAGGCGCCGTCAAGGACGCCTTCGCCACCTGGCGCACGGCCCTGTCCAGCCAGGACCCGCAGAAAATCGTCGACCTCTACGAAAAAGACGCCATCCTGCTGGCCACACTTGCCGACAAGCCGATTAAAAATCAGGCCGATCGCATCGCCTATTTCACCACCCTGATGACCAACCCAAAACTGGCCGCTACGGTGAACGAAGAATATGTGCGTCTGCTCGATGAAAACACCGCCCTTGTCAGCGGTATCTATACCTTCAGCTTTGAGAAGGCGGGCGCCACCACCGAAATCCCTGCCCGCTATTCCTTCGTCTTTGAGAAAAAAGGCGATGACTGGCTGATCGCCGAACACCACTCATCGCGCGTGCCGCAACTTTAATTCCCCCAAGGAAGAGCAGCCAGGGTTGACGCCCTGGCTGCTTTTTTATGCGGCGCTCTCGACCCGGTTGCGCTCGCCCGGTTTAGCGGTGCAAAGGACTGCTTCCAGCGGCGCGCTGTTCACCACTAGACCCTCCACCCACTTTTACTGCTGGCGGTTTGGCTGTGATCGTGTCACAGGCTACGCCTCTCGCGCTTGTTGGTCTTTTCACGCTCTTCCCGCAGAATTTGCTTGCTCATCCGGGCATTGAATCGCGCAATATCGCCGTGACGGCGACGCTGCTTTTCACACAACACGCCCTTCACGATCGTAAAAAAGAACCACGCGGCAATTAAAAGGACAATACCGCCAATGATATAGGGGTTTTCCATGCTCGCCCTCCTCTTGCTAAGCCCGAGGGCAAACCGTCTTTCATTATATACCCCGTGCATTGACAAGATATTAATGCACACCCAATCAGCGCTTAAAGGGTTGTTATTGAACGGATACCAATGCCGTTTGGCGATGATCGGTTCCCCGCATCAGCAGCAGGCAGAGGCCCGATAAAACCAAAAAACCGGTGGTGACAGGTACCAGCGTGCCATCATATAGCTGGCCAATCAACGTGCCGAGGATCAGCGAAATGGCCGAGGACGTCGCCCCGATAACGGCCGAGGCGATCCCCGCCACATGACCCATCGGCTCCATGGCAATGGCATTGAGATTGCCAAACATCAAACCCATCGCGAAATATAAAATACCTACATAGGCCAAAAAAGCCCATAGGCCGGCACCGACAAAATGTTCATAGGCCAAGAAAATCATTGATACGCCGCAGACCACCAGCGCCGCCGACTGGCATAAGCGCCGCATACCAAAACGCCGTACAATATTTGCGTTACACAGCGATGCCACGCCAAAAATCAACGCTAGGCCGCCGAAGTAAGCACTAAAAAGCGCGCCGGTCTCGAATTGATCCTGAAAAATCTGCCGGGTGGAATTGAGATAGCCCATGAAGGCACCAAAGGTCAGCCCCATTGCCATCATATAGCCGGTGGTAACCCGGTTGGCAAAAACCTCGCGAAAACCCTGCCCCAAATCGCGTAGGCGCAAGGGCAGGCGCTTATGCGCCGGCAACGTCTCGGGCAGCGCCAGATAGGCCCAGCCCGCCAGAAAAAGCGCGTAAGCCATCAGAAAAACGAAAATCCAACGCCAATCGGCGATAAATAAAATGCCCTGCCCCAGAGCCGGTGCCACCGATGGCACCAGCACGAAGATCATCATCACGAAAGACATCAGCCGCGCCATTTCCGTGCCGCTGTAGCGGTCGCGAATGATGGCAACACTCGAAACATAAGGCCCCGCCACCCCGAAACCCTGGATAAAACGGCCCAGCAAAATCACCGGCAGGCTATCCGCCACCACGCACACGACACTGCCCGCGATATAAACGGCCAAGCCCGCGTACAAAACCGCCTTACGTCCCAGCGCATCAGACAGCGGCCCACACAGCAACTGCCCGACGGCGAGACCCGCAAAGATCATGATGATGATATATTGCGTGTGGTTGATGTCGGCGACGCTCAAGTCTGCGCCCATCAGGTGCAGCGCCGGCAGCATGGCGTCAATCGACAGCGCCACTGACGCCATCAGACCCGCCATCATGATAATAAACCCTTTGGTGCCCATCGCTTCGTACCCCACTTGCCTCAAGTCTATAGGTACACCGCCGTCCCCCGCACCGCCAATCAAAAAAGCCCGACGGATGCCGCCGGGCTTTTTCGTGAAAACAATCCGCTGTCTTTAGGCGACGCGCAGGTTGCCCGCGGCATCGCGGCCACGCTGGTTTTCGATTTCGAAGGACACTTTCTGGCCTTCGTTGAGGGTGGAAAGACCCGCTTTTTCAACCGCGCTGATGTGAACGAAAACGTCCGCACCACCGTTGTCGGGCTGGATGAAACCAAAGCCTTTTTGCGCGTTAAACCATTTTACAGTACCTTGAGCCATCTTAGGCCTCCTTGTAATAAAGCACTTCCGTGCACCCCGAACCGCACAACCGCATGCGGCCCGACATCCGAATTTGTGCCGTCTTGCAATGCCTCACAGCGAAGGCGCATCAAGTCAAAACTCAAAACCTCGAATTGATAAAAAGATAGCTTTTTTTAAAGTGATTCACAAAGCGATATTTCATATATAATATCTATCTGATTTTTATTGATTTTTGCAGCTATCTGTCCCTTTTTGCGCCGCAAAACCCAGCAAAAAGGGTTCATTTCTGAGTATTTAAGGGCCAGAATATGCCATCTGTTTCAATCCGGGCCACAAGGACTTTGCAGTCATGACCACCACTTCTTCCGCCGCGCGCAGCCCCCGCCCCCTGTGGCTGCAAATGACCTTGGGCATGGGAGCAGGACTTGCGGCAGGTCTCGCCGCCTCGCCTTTGGGGGGCTGGGTCGATCCCGCTGATCTGGCCACGGCTTTGCCATGGATCATGATACCGGCCCGGCTTTTCCTGGCGCTGATCACGCTGATTGTGATGCCGCTGGTCTTTTGTTCGATCGTCATGGCGGTGGCGGGGGGCGGCTCGGTCGGTTTTCTGCGCCAGGCCGGCAGCCGCATCGTGCTGTACTTTCTGTCGACCACCACCTTTGCGGTGGCGCTGGGGATGTTTTTGGCCAAAACCATCAACCCCGCCCAGCATATGCCCGCCGATTGGGCGGGCGGTGTCTCGCATACGCCCAACACCGCCCTGGCGGCACTTGGCGAAGGGCAAAGCCTGCCCGATCTGATCGTGGGCCTTATCCCCGCCAACCCTTTGCAGATGCTGCTTGAGCAAAACATGCTGCAAATCGTTATCATCGCGGTCTTGGGGGGGGTCGCGTTGTTGTCGATCCCGCGGCTACGGGCAGAAAGCTTTGTCGCCGTGGTGGATGCCGCACTCGAGATCTGCATGAAGGTTGTCGTTTGGGCGATGTGGCTGGCCCCGCTTGCAGTCTTTGGTTTTTTATTCCGCCTGACCGCCGAGACCGGCCCCGCTGTACTACAAAGTCTCGCCGTTTATATCGGTACGGTTTTATTGGGCCTGGTGCTGCTGCTGGTTTTTTATCTGTGTATTGTGGCCTTTGGCGGCCACCGCAACCCGCTCACCTTTTTGCGGCAGGGGCGCGATGTTTTTGCGCTGGCCTTTTCGACGTCGAGTTCGGCGGCCACCATGCCGCTCACCCTGAAAACGGTCGAGGAGAAAATGGGCGTACGCCCCGAAATCGCCCGACTGGTGGTGCCGCTGGGGATCACCATCAATATGGACGGCACGGCGCTTTATCAGATCATCGTGGCGCTTTTTCTGATCAATCTGTTGGGTATCGAGCTGTCGACGGTGCAGCAAATTGTCTTGGCGGTGACCGTGATTGGCGCCTCGATCGCTTCACCCGGCACGCCCGGCGTGGGGCTGGTCATTCTGGCCGGTATTCTCGCCAAACTGGGCGTACCGCCTGAGAGCATCGGTATCATCTTGTCGGTCGATCGGCTGCTGGATATGTGCCGCACCGTCCTGAATGTGACCGGCGATATGGTGGCCAGCGTCGTGATGAACCGCTGGATCCGGCCACCCACCACTGCGGTCTTGGATTAGTTTTTAAACACTCGGTGCGCGTTTTTGCCAGCGGGGGCGGGGGCGTTCGCGCCCGGCGCGTTGATAAAGATGCGTGATCAGACGATCAGCGCCAAAGCCAAGACCACCGCCCGCCGCCATGCCCAGCACCGCCCATAAAACCACATAGCCCCATTTGGCGGGGGCCGTATCAAAGCCGCCGGCATAGTTACGCGCATAAATCTCGCGTGACAAGTTCATCACTTCACGCCGCAGGCGTTTGGTGTCACCCTCGCCGCCATGCAGGACAGCGTTGACGTATTGGACAATCTTTTG
>JAIXUW010000179.1 GCA_027483355.1 Alphaproteobacteria bacterium | reverse complement strand
GATACCGACGGCGATGGTGGCACCATCATTGTCTGGTCGGATGTGGATACCATGGCGCTGGGCAGCATCTATGCGCGTCCCGGTAGCCTTGGTACCGGTGGCTTTGTCGAAGTATCCTCGGGCGATGTTCTGAATTACGGCGCTGATATCCAAACCGGCGCGGGCGGTACGGTGCTGCTTGACCCGAAAAACATTATCATTGCCGACGCCACGTTCAACCCCACAGCCATTCTTCTCGGCCGTGGTTATAGCGCGCCAAATTCAGCCCTGCCTGACTTAACCAATTTCAGATCACTCGGCACCTCAGTTACGCTTGATGGCAACCGAATGGCGGTTGGCGCCTTCGTGCCAAGTATATCCGATGCCACGCAAGATCGCGTTGGTGCCGTTTTTCTATATAGTTTCAGCGACGCAAGTTTCAGCGGCGCCGTGCTGGAGGGTGTGATTGGCCACGGTTACACCGGGGGTAAAAATATAGACACATCTTCTTATACAAGCAGGATTGATGATATTGGGTCGGCTGTAAGCCTTGACGGCAATCGTTTAGCAGTCGGGGTAAGGTTTGATGATGGCCTGACCAATACAGCGGGCGATACGGGCGCGGTCTATCTTTATACCTTTACAGACTCATCCTTCAGCGGCGGCACACTTACGGGTCGTATCGGTCACGGCTATACGGGTGCCGCCAGCTATAACATGAGCAGTCTTCTCAATGTAGGCGATAGTATGGGCTTAGCTGTCAGCCTAAATGGCACGCGCCTAGCTGTATCTGCAGTGGCTGGCGACGGATTTGGCAATACAATTAGTAATGCTGGCGAGGTATATCTTTTTACCTTTGCTGATCTTGCTTTTTCAACACCCACCCTCCAGGGGATTATCGGTAACGGCTATACTGGCAGCAAAGACATCAATATTGCACTTGAGCCCAGCGATGAATTTGGTCGCAGCCTGAGTCTTGATGGAGAATACTTGGCGGTCAGCGCAAGACTGGCTGATGGAAACGGTAATTTAAACATCAACTCAGGTGAAGCGTTTTTATTCAAGTTTAGCGACCTTAATTTTACCGGCGGGACCCTACTGTCGCGTATTGGCATGGGATATACAGGCACATATGATGTGAGCCCATCGACACTAGCGAGTGGTGATGAACTTGGTACCGCCATAGCATTAGACAATGGCCGCCTAGCGATCGGCGCACGCCTTGACGATGGCATCACCAATAACGCTGGCGACTCGGGTGCTGTATATCTTTATACCTTCAATCCAGCCACGTTTGCAGGCCTGACATTCGAGGGGATGATTGGTAACAACTATGCAGGGCAGACCAGCAAATCGGCTAGCCGTCCGAACGAAGCCGGGGGTGGCGACGCCTTTGGTTCAAGCATTGCTCTTGACGGTACCCGTATGATAATCGGCGCTACCAGTGATGATGGACCGACCAGCTTTTTCAACGAAGGACAGGGCGCTTTTCATTTTTATACTTTGAGCGACACGGCTTTCAACGGCCTAACTTGGCAGGGTACGCTCGGGTATAACTACAGCGGTGGAAAAAATATCGGCTTTAGCATTAATACTTCTGGGACGATCATTGATAACCGCTACTTCAGCTCTCTTTCAGGTTTGAATATCGCTATCGGTCTACCCTACGATGATGGATTTGGTGCCAGTAAAGGCGATGCGGGTGCCGTCTATCTCTATAGCTTTGCTGATAGCGACTTTGGTGGCGCTACGCTACAGGGAATTATAGGTAATGGTTATACCGGTGGTAAGAACGTAGACCTGAGCAGCCGCCTCGATACAGGAGATCGTTTTGGCTATTCAGTCTCGCTCGATGGCACTCGCCTAGCTGTTGGTGCTACGGGCGATGATGGCGCTACGAATGGACGCCCTGACAGCGGCGCTGTCTATCTGTTTAGCTTCAGCGATACTGCTTTTAGCGGCGGAACGCTTGCCGGGCGGATTGGGCAAAACTATGGTACATTATCACCTGGTAACAATCTTACTATCGCTAACCTAACCAGCAACAGTGACTGGTTTGGCTCGACCGTATCCCTAAATGGCGACCGTCTTGCTGTTGGCGCTTCACTTGATGATGGCCTAGCTAATAATCGCGGCGACTCCGGCGCTGTTTATCTTATTACTTTTAGTGATGCGACTTTCGCATCACCTACCTTACGCGGCATCATAGGTTTTGGCTATACCGGCACCAACAACTTTAACCTTTCCACACTAGATACCAGTGACGCGATGAGTCGCTTTGGCCTATCATTAGATGGTAACCGTTTGGCGGTGGCTGCACATAGTGACGATGGTCTTATCAATAATCGCTCAGCCGCCGGAGCTGTGTACCTTTTCTCATTCGCGGATAGCCTTTTTGCTACCCCTACCCTCCAGGCAACCATCGGCTATGGCTACACCGGCGGCAAGAATATTGATCTTAACCTTGATGTAGGTGATGAACTTTCTGGTGTAGCGTTAGCCGATAATATTTTAGTTATTGGCTCACCCGGAGATGATGGTGTTACGAATAATACATCCAGCACGGGTGCCGCTTACATTTTTGCCTTTGATGATTTACTGTTTAGTAACGGCCGTATTGATGCAATGATAGGCTTTGGTTATACGGACGGTAAAAATATCAATACATCAAGCTACAATAATAGCAGTGACTTAATTGGCCGGGCAGTAAGTCTTAATAACGGCAATCTTGTCTTGAGTACTAATGGCAGTGGGCATAATAACTGGTTTTCTAATAGTGGGGAATTGGCCATCTATCGTGGTAATGCCTTTACTCCAAGCGCCGGTGCCAGCTTTAGCAACCTGAGTAGCGCGACCATCGGGATCACGCCCGGTACATTGGCGGCACTTCTCTCAACACCACAGAACGTAACGCTACAGGCCAATAACGATATTCTGATCAATAACAATCTGATCGTTAATAACGCCAGTGGCAACGGCGGCAGCCTGACGCTACAGGCTGGACGTAGCAT
>JAIXUW010000251.1 GCA_027483355.1 Alphaproteobacteria bacterium | reverse complement strand
TCGTAGCCGCATCTGCGGCTGATGCAAGTATCGATATTGCCGCTGATAACAATATCGGCACCAACGACCAGTTTACCATGCAAAAGACGGACGCCATGACCTACGGCCCCGGCTTTGAAAAGCTTTATATCACCAATGCGGCCCAGCCCGGCGAATGGATTGAATTTGCGGTTTCGCCCTCTAAAGATGTGTTCGACTTTGAAGTCGGGCAGGATTTTTTCGTTTCGGGGATTGCCGGCACCGTCACTACGGAAGAAACCAAAGCCGAGACCTTCGAGACCGTTGCCGATAAATCCCTCAATAACGGCTCTGCAACCCTGCTGATCGCCGCGAGCGCCAGTCGTCGACAAGTCCACGTATCCAACCTTGTCGGCAATGGCGTGACTATTCGTGTAGGTGACGCGAGCGTGGGTGCCGCGCGAGGTGTCGAGGTGGGCATCGGATCAACCTACATCATCGACACTTCGGATGACGTTTATGCCTATGTGGGCAGTGCTGGAAAATCTGTCGGCCTTGCAACAGTGAGCGATTAATCATGAAGAACCTTTTCCGCAAAACATTCTTTGCATTATTGGCTCTGACGTTCGGGCTGGCAACGGCGGCGCATAGTAGCAGTATGTCGTCTTCGCCGTTTTCACTCTTGGGGCTGGCGAATACATGGACAGGGGCGCAGACATTCAACGGGGCCACTACGTTCAACGGGAACAACACGTTCCAGACGGGGACAACCAATTTTGCCAGCGGCCTACAGGTCGGCGGCGTTGCTATTTCTCCTGTCAATTCCCAGACATTTAATAGCTCTGGCACATGGAATAAGCCTTCATCTGGCACCATCGCGCACGTGCGCCTTTGGGGTGGCGGTGCCAGTGGGGCAAGGGGTGCTGGCACGATCGGCGGGTCTGGTGGAGGTGGATATTATGAGGGCTGGCACCTGCTTTCTTCTTTGCCTTCAAGTGTTTCTGTGACGGTCGCCACCGGTGGCGCGGCCCGAACGACAAACGGCAACGGTAACAACGGCGGTGATACAATTTTCGGTACCGTAGCTACTGCCTTTGGAGGAAAGGGCGGTTCTATTTTAGGCCCCGCAGGCGCTGGCGGCGGCGCTTCTATTGGTGGTGCGGCTGAAACAAACAGCACACCTGCATCTGTAACCAATGGTGCATCTGGTTCGGGTGGCGGCGGTTTAGCTATCGGGAAAGAGGGAACAATAAGCCTTGGTGGCGACAGCAACTATGGAGGGGCCGGCGGCGGGACCGTCTCTGTATTAGGCGGTAAATCGATCGGGGGCGGTCATGGCAATACGACTGCAGGTGGCAATGGCACTGCGCCGGGCGGTGCAGGTGGATCAGTTGCAAGTGGTACGTCAGGCGCTGGCGGGGCTGGGCTTGCGATTATCACGGTTTTCTAAGAGGGCATCATGGGATTTTTATCAAGACTGAAAACCTTCGTATCGTCGCTACTGTTGCCGATTTTCGACTACGGCGTCAAATACGGGCCCTTCATAGAAACGGTAAAAACAGCCATGCCATCCAACAATACACCTAAAGGTTATCCGTCATGGGTCAGTGGTAATGACGTTGACGTTATTGCCAAGACAATATGGGGCGAAGCACGTAGCGAAGGAGAGCGCGGGATGCAAGCTGTCGCCAACGTCATTCGCAACCGTTGGCTAAAAGCCAATCGCGGCTCTAAGCGCGTCACATGGTGGGGTACGACATGGCGCGGTATCTGTCAGAAGCAACAGAACGGCACTTATCAATTCACCTGTTGGTCGCCCCGTGATCCGAACCGCGCCAAAATGGACGCGCAACGCCTGAATAACGGTGATGCTCTTTTTAGCAAGGCGGTATTAATCGCCCAGCGTTGCATTGCTGGCGACTTGCCTGATCTCACAAACGGCGCTGATCACTATTATGCCACGTGGATTAAAAAGCCTTATTGGGCAGAGGGTGAGACCGTTATCGCCGCTGTCGGCTCACACAGGTTTTATGATTTGGCATGACCCCAGTTGAAGTTATAGGCCTGATACAAACCACAGTGCTGATCGGCATATTTTTTCGCCTGGGTGCCTTTGGAGAGCGTATTAAATCACTCGAAAAATGGAGGGACGATTTTGCTCGGGTATCTCACAAAAGTACGGCTTAAAAGCATCCTGATCACCTTCGCAGTCGGTGCCGCCGCTATGGCGGTCTATGCCCGTGTGAAGGTGCGGGGCGGCATATGGCTCGGCATCCCGGATTTGCTTTCAAGCGTCATGGTCATCACGCTGGGAAGCCTTTTTTTCAACACAGTGATGACCGGAATAGCAAAATGGAGATAAGCAAATGTCCTTGATGGAAATCCTCGATATAAGCACCAAAGTGGTGACCGCCGCATCGGCGATCGCCGCAGTCACCCCGACCGCAAAAGACGACGGTATTGTGTCGCTCTTGCGCCGGATCATCGACTTTTTGGCTTTCAACGTTCTGAACGCCAAACCGGCTAAGAAATAACCATAAAAACCACAGGAGAGACGACCATGGCATTACTCGTGATTGCCGCACTGGCCTTCAACATGATGGCACATGACGGCAAGTTTCCGAACCACAACATCAACCCTCGTGTTGTGGCGGATTACTCGACGCTGAACCGCTAACCCTCACCGGATCAGTGACAGAAGAAAAGCCCCTGCGGGATGACCGTGGGGGCTTTTTTAATGATCGCCGGTAGGTGGGTGGCAGGGGTCCGCTTAGAGAGTCTGATATGGCCCTAGAAACCGTGTTTTCATGCACTCCGAACCGCTGGGCTATGTCCTCATTGGTCATGCCCAGCTGGACCAGCTTTAAAATGGCGCTATTGCGTTCCTCGCGGTGGCGCCGGTCGCGGTTCTGGATGAAAACCCGCCACCAACCGGCAACGGTGTGTTCGGGCAGGCCCAGATCACGGGCCGCGGCCGCAATTGCGCTGTCGGCCGAATTATAGCCCTTGGCGATGTATGCCAGCACGGTTTTATAGCTGTCGGCCAGTTGATCGACCTGGGCGGCGCAATCGGCTTGCATAGCGTCGATTTTCTGTAGCCGGTCGGCGCGCCGGCGCAATTCCCGCGCCATAGCGTCATGGTAATCGGCCACGGCTCTTAAATCTCGCCAGCAAAGACGATGGAAGGTTTCGGGAAGCTGTTTTTCGGGTGTCGTGAACATCATGGTTTAGCCCTCAACAGGTTGCAGGTGAAGGGGCCGAAAAGCCATGCAAAGCGCGTTCCAAAGCCTTGAAAACGTGCCCAAAAGCCTTTGCCAAAGATGTGATAATGTATATTATGGAAACTAAATCATATTCTACAAAAGGGATACAATCAAATTGTTATCTATGAGCTTTTTTAGTCTATCCGCAGATCAACCTCACGCTCCATGTAAATCGT
>JAIXUW010000147.1 GCA_027483355.1 Alphaproteobacteria bacterium | reverse complement strand
TCAGATCGACCCAGCCATGCAAAGCCGCCAGCCGTAGGGCAGCGGCGTGCAATGCGGCTTTGTCGGACTGGTCAATTTTTTTATTCTGTGGCATGATGCGACCTGATGATTAAGCCCCTTATTATAGATAGGTTAAACCCGATGAGTAAAGACGCATCCACCACCTACGACGTTGTTGCCATCGGTAACGCTATTGTCGATGTTCTGAGCAAAACCAACGACGATTTTTTGGGTTTCAACAGCATCAATAAAGGCACTATGACGCTGATCGAGGCAGATCAGGCCGAGACCCTCTATGCTAAAATGGGGCCTGGCATGGAAATGTCGGGCGGTTCGGCCGCTAATACGATTGCTGCGATTGCCTCTTTCGGGGGCAAGACCGGCTATATTGGCAAAATTGCCAACGATCAACTGGGTTCAGTCTTTCGCCATGACATCCGCGCCATGGGCGTGACCTTTGATACGCCGCCGCTGGACTCGGGGGCGCCCACGGCACGTTGTCTGATCCTGATCACGCCCGATGCGCAACGCACCATGTGTACCTATCTGGGTGCCTGCGTGTGGATTTCACCGACCGACCTCGACGAAGAGATGATCCGCAATGCCAAGGTGACTTATCTTGAGGGTTATTTGTTCGATCGCACGCGCGCCAAACAGGCTTTTAAAAAAGCCGGAGAGATTGCCAGGGCAGCAGGCCGCAAAACGGCGCTTACTCTTTCAGATCCGTTTTGCGTTGAACGCCACCGCGATGAATTCAGAGACCTCGTAAAAAACAACGTTAATATCCTCTTTGCGAATGAGGCCGAGATTTTATCACTCTATCGCGCCAAAAACTTTGATGAGGCGGTTTATCAGGTACGGCAGGAATGCGAAATTGGGGTGTTGACGCGCTCCGCCCAGGGCTCTGTGATTGTCACCAAAGATGAGATGATCGAGATCAAGGCAGCCCCGGTTCATCGCGTGGTTGATACGACCGGCGCGGGGGATCTTTACGCGGCTGGATTTTTGTATGGTTATACAAATGATATGCCGCTCGAAAAATGTGGTGAATTGGGCGCCTTAGCGGCAGCCGAAATCATCAGCCATATCGGCGCCCGCCCGCAAACCAACTTGAGCGAGCTAATCCGTACCCATGCCATCGCTGCCAAAGCGTAGAATGATGTACCGCGCCGCTGTCGCAAAACTTTTCGTGCTGATCATCCTTGCCACCAGCGGTCCGGCGCTGGCTGAGCGCGTCCAAGCGCTGAGTATGCATGGCGCACCCAAATACGCGGCTGATTTCAAGCATCTTGATTACGTCGACCCTGAGGCACCTAAAGGGGGTACGCTGCGACTCGCCAAAA
Organism: Alphaproteobacteria bacterium; assembly: GCA_027483355.1. GTDB lineage: Bacteria > Pseudomonadota > Alphaproteobacteria > Micavibrionales > UBA2020 > JAEXMB01. Next base: position 20,995 of record JAIXUW010000147.1, on the reverse strand, counting down.
CCGGAAGCTTCGATACCCTGAATAATAATATCATTCTGGGCACGGCCGCAGAAGGGTTGGAACACCTCAACGACCGCTTGATGCAGCGTGTTTGGGACGAGCCTTTCAGTATGTATGGTCTGGTCGCCCGCGAAGCGCAAGTCTCAGCGGATCGCTCGCAAATCACTTTTTTCCTGCGGCCCGAGGCACGGTTCCACGATGGTCGTCCGATGACCGCCGAAGATGTTGCCTTTAGCTTTGATATGCTGCGACAGCACGGGCACCCGGTACGCCGCCGCGTCTATGGGCTGGTCAAGGACGTGGCGATCATCACCCCGCATTCTATCCGTTTTACCTTTGGCCCAGGTTATGACCGCGAGTCAGTGATGATCCTGGCGATGCTGCCCGTGTTGCCTAAACATTATTGGCAAGGTGCCGATATCACCAAAACCACGCTACAGCCCCCCTTGGGCAGCGGCCCTTATAAAATCACCGCCGTCGAACCCGGGCGCCGTATCGTTTATGAACGCGTGCGTGACTGGTGGGCCAAGGATCTGCCGATTGCGCGTGGCCTCTATAATTTTGACACCATCAGCTATACCTATTTCCGAGATGATAGCGTGTCGATGCAGTCATTGATGTCTGGCGGCTACGATCTGCGGCGGGAAAATGACATCGGCAACTGGACCGAAAGTCTTCAGGCAAAGCCGGTGCAAGAAGGCCTCTTAATCCGCAGCGAAATTGCCCATCAGCGGCCCGAATGGCTGAAGGCGATGATCTATAATACCCGTCGCCCATTATTTGCGGACATACGGGTGCGCCGCGCCCTCAGCCTGATGTTCAATGCAGATTGGGTGAATACCTCGCTTTATGCTGGGGAATTAAAACGCTTGAATAGCAGTTTTGCCAATTCGACCTTGGCACCGGCCGCCACATCACCATCGCCAGAAGAATTTAAAATTCTGGAGCCCTGGGCTAAAGATCTGACGCCGGAAGTTTTTGGCCCTGCCTGGCAGCCGCCGACAGGATCTTTGCGCGATCGCCAACGTGAAGCTATTCGGCTGTTGACCGAAGCGGGCTGGCGCCTGGAAAGCCAACGTATGGTCGATGCGCAAGGGCGGCCATTGCAATTCGAGATTCTTTTGGGCGAGGCGCGGGATGAGCGTATTGCCCTTTCATTCGCGCGTGATCTCGAAAAAATCGGTGTTTTTGCGCGGGTACGTACAGTCGACAGCGCGCAATTTACCGGCCGTCTCGATAAATTCGATTTTGACATGGTGTTGTTCCGCTGGATCAACTCGCTCTCGCCCGGAAACGAGCAGCTGAACTATTGGGGGAGTGCGGCGGCTGATATGCATGGCTCGCGCAATTACGCCGGCGTTAAAAACCCCGCGATTGATGCACTGGCGGGGGCCATTGCCAAGACGACGACCTATGACGGGTTGATCAATCATTGCCGCGCCCTTGATCGCGCTCTGATGCAGGGCGAATATATGTTGCCGCTGTTTTATCTGGGGCGAGATCTGGTTTTCCACACGCCTGACATCCAACGGCCAAAGGTCACGCCGATGTATGGGCTAGTTCTGGAAAGCTGGTGGCGCGATACCGCTGCTACAAACGCCAAAGCCGCTGATTAAACGCCGTGCCGCTTTTTTTACACGCTTAAATCGGATAATCTGACATCTGATATTCAAGGGGTTTTCTATGCTGAAACGATCGTCTGTACTGACCTTATCCGCCTTGGCAGGCGCGGTCCTGCTGAGCGCCTGTGCGCCGCAGCGCCCCGTAGCGCAAGCCTATTGGCAGCGGGTCGAAGACCGATCCGCCATGTGGATGACGGGCCCCAAGGCACAGCAGGAACTGGAACAGAACATCGCCTCCTGCGTGCGTGAAGTGGACGAGCTGGTGCAGCTGGATGCCTTGCGTGAAACGACGCCACCTGATACCCACAGCGAATATCATCGCGCGCTGGAAAGCTCGGGCGATCTTGACTACTACGACACGCCCACGCGCCTTGGCAATCACATGGTCTCGCACACCGATTTCCATGATTTTGAAAGCTGCATGCGGTCGAAAGGGTGGGAGCGCTCGCGCTTTGTGCGTTATCAAACCGATTTAAAGGCGCGCGAAAACTACATCGCCACCCAAGAAATTCGCAAATACGGCGTATCGGGCGATGCGGTGAAATTGCTGAAGCAGCAAGAAGCCATCGAGACGCAGCAAAACAGCGATTTCAACAATTGATCTGCAGAGATTTAACGGCCTAACGGCCTGTTGCCTGAAGCACGGTCTGCAGGCGTGCCCACACGCTGCCCCATGATATGGACGGCCATCTGCAGCGCATTTATTTTAGCCTTGCTCTCATCAATAGCAGGACCAATCTCAAGCAAGTAGTCCATAGCACCCTTTACTCCAGCCTCTTTGAACGCCTGGCACAAAGCCCGCTGCATTTGCGACTTGGCACGTTTCTCGTTTTGCAGTTCGCGCCTGTGTTTATTGAATTCGGTACGCAAGCGGCGTAATTCCTCAATGCTTGCTTTTAGAGCTTCGGGATTATGGGCCACATAGTCCTCGGCTGCCCAGTTGATCTGCTTGATAATGCCTTCCCATGTAAAGGGCTTGCAGCCCGTGCACAAAGTAATCTCACCAGGTATTTTCGCTACTGTTGAAATACCGGCAAGATTTTGTGGCAGTTTCACCTTACGCTCGACAGCCGATGCATAAACATCCGCGTGGCGCCAATGGCTATGCCCGCCGTTGCCAGTGCGATGCAGCTCATAACCACGCGAAGACAAATAAGCGTGGCGTTCAGTATCCGAGTTAAAAACAGGAATAGTTTTTTGTTTTTTGTCTTTTGACATGGTCACCGTTACTTTGCAGGAACTGATGACATAATATTGCCATAATGGGTTAGTTTAAGGCAACCTTATTTAGCGGCATAGGCTAGAAAAAGACATAAAATTGCGCCGCCTTGAAATATTACTCTAAGGTACATCATTTTATTGCCTAATTTGGCGTCAGCAGCGCCGTTACCCCGGGTCATGCTGACCATGCCGATCAAGAAAACGGCAACGACCCCCAGCATAAAGGCCAGAGCCAAAAAGAAGAACAGAGTGGAGGCAGTCATGACGGCGGGCCCTTTCTTTGCTATAGAGGCAAGACAAACATAGTCCGAAAACCACCCCAAGACCACAGCCGAGGAAAAAATGTCAATAAAACCCATTTCCGGATCTTTTATCGCCCCGCGCTCGGGCCAGGCTAAGCAATTGGTGGTTTTGCTGCATGGCTATGGGGCCAATGGCGATGATTTGCTCTCGATCGGCGAGGACTGGGGCGACGCCCTACCGGATGCGGCTTTTGTCGGGCCAAATGCCCCCTCGGTCTGCGATGAATTCGTCGCGGGCTTTCAATGGTTTCCCATCCGTGCCATCAACCGGGAACTGATCGAACGTGAACAGCCGATGCGCGCTGTCTTGCCAGCACTCAATACCTATCTGGATGCGCAATTGGCCCATTGGGGCGTCGACGATAGCCAGCTGATTGTGGCGGGCTTTTCGCAAGGGGCGATGATGGCGATGTATGCCATGCCGCGCCGCCGCAAGCCTTGCGCGGGGGTGATTGGCTATTCAGGTATGTTGGTCGATGCAGCGGGACTTAAGGCGCCGGATATCCAAAAAATGCCTATTCTTGCCATTCATGGTGACAGCGACGCTGTGGTCCCACCTGAATGCCTGCAGGGCGTGGCGGAGGGTTTTGACGCCGCCGGCTTTGATGTGGAAACTGTTTTACGGCCGCATCTGGGGCATGGGATTGATCAGTTTGGCCTTATCCGCGGTGTTGATTTCTGCCGCGAATGCTTTGAAAAGTCAGCTGAAAAGTAAGCGTATCCATCTTCATTCAACACTTTAAAACCGCTTGGAAAGGCTCATTTTTCTGGCATGGCCACCCTTGTTTTCAACAAGTCATGCTATAATTAAAGTGTGAAGATTCGCTTTCGGCGCCGCGCTCTGGACGGCTGACGCGGGGGAAAGCGAAGGGAAGGGGGTTCCCCACAGGTGCATACAACACACCTCGATCATTGCCCGACGTTGGTCCTCAACGCAGACTATCGTCCCTTAAGCTATTTTCCACTGTCACTCTGGTCCTGGCAGGACACTATCAAGGCCGTGTTCCTTGACCGGGTCAATATCATCTCTGAATACGACGACCGGGTGATCCGCTCGCCCAGTTTCGAGATGAAGATGCCCAGCGTGATTGCTCTCAAAGAATATGTGGCGCCCAAGACCAAGACCGCTTTTACCCGGTTTAACGTCTTTTTGCGCGACCGTTGGGAATGCCAGTATTGCGGCGATAAGTTCAAAACCCATGAATTGACCTTTGACCATGTCATCCCGCGCTCGCGCGGGGGCGATACGTCGTGGGAAAACATCGTGGCCGCTTGCCAGCATTGCAATCTGCTTAAGGGGAACTTGCTACCCGCCGAATGCCGGATGTTCCCCATTCGACGCCCGGTCCAGCCCACCACCTATGAGTTGCAACATAACGGGCGGGCCTATCCGCCCAATTTTTTGCATCAAAGCTGGAATGACTATCTGTATTGGGATAGTGAACTGGAAGGGTAATTGACAAATTAAAATTTTCTATGCAACTCTTAGTTTATTAAAAAGGAGTTGTTATTTATGTCTATACCCGCCAAAGCGCTTGAGCGTATAAAAACATCACTTAAAAGATTTCAGCCTATTCTTCAATCCGCGCGGACGAGAGATGTCAACGAGTCCGATACAGTCGTGATTGTTACAGACATGCTCGACTACGTATTTGGATACGATAAATTTTCAGAGATTACTTCTGAATACTCGATTAGAGGTACCTATTGTGATCTAGCCGTAAAACTAGACGGTAAGATTGCATTTTTAATCGAAGTAAAAGCTATTGGCCTAGAACTCAAAGAACCACACGTTAAACAAGCTGTAGACTACGCAGCCAATCAAGGGATTGAATGGGTAGGGCTTACCAACGGTATTGAATGGCGCATTTACAAAGTTGGATTTCAAAAGCCTATTTCGGCCGATCTCGTTTTAACATTTAATCTTTTAGATGTTAATGTAAAGAAATCTGCGGATCTTGGCGCTTTGTGTCTATTAGCAAAAGAAGGCTGGCAGCGCGACCATCTAGAACAACATCATAACGTTCAGCAGATCATTAATAAGTTCACATTCTCTGCCGTCATTCTATCTGAACCCGTTCTTGATGTGATTAAACGCCAGATACGCCGTATTTCATCAGATGTTAAAATTAGTGATGAAGAAATACGAAATATATTGATGTCCGAAGTTTTAAAACGTGAAACTTTAGACGGGGAAAAAGCTACACAAGCCGCAAAACTTGTTGCTAAAGCTGAAAAGAAAGCACTCAGAAAAACGAAACCTTCTGAGTCCTCTACCGAAAGTATCAGTGAACTACCGGAAGAATATAAAGAGAAACTAGCTTAAAATTCAATAGCCCTCTAATGAGATTTCCGGCAGCGCAGCATGACGACCGTAAAAAGCCCCAGAACGCTAGATGCCATCAGGTTATAGGCGGTCATCGACAGGCCAAAAAGTTTCCATGTTGGGACGTCACAACGCACGATATTGCGGTTGGCGAGGTAAGCCTTCATCGCCTCGATGTCGCCTGCCGCCGGAAGGGTCGTATCGCCGCAGGCCTGGGTGCCGGTCCACCATTGTTGCTCCACGCCCAGATGATAAAGCGCAATTCCCGCACCCACGGTAAAAGCTGCCGCACAGAGCGCCACCAAGCCACGCGCAAGGCGCGGCTGGCGCGTGGCCAGCAAAACTGCCCCGAAGCTCAGGACGATCACTGCCCACCAGGGCTTGCGCTGATAAAGGCAAAGGACACAGGGATCGTAGTGAAAAACATACTGGCTGATGTAGGCGGTTCCTAGCACGGCAGCTGAGGCCATCAGCAAAAAAACGGCCAGCAGCCGAGTTTGGCTAAGAAGGGTAAAAAGCTGTTTCATATAAGATATTTTATAGCGACAAAGCCGCCAATCAAGAGGACAAAGAAAACGAAGGTCAATAACCCCAGGTATTTCTCGATAAATTGCTGAATAGGGGCGCCAAACTTCCAGATGAGAGCTGCCACCAGATAAAAACGTGCCGCCCGCCCGACCAATGAGGCAAAGGCAAACAACGCAATATTCATCTGCACCGAGCCACTGGCGATGGTAATCACCTTGTACGGGAAAGGGGTCAAGCCGGCGCCAAAGACAATCCAGCCGCCCCATTCATTATAACGTTGGCGAAAAACATCGAATTGTGCAGCCGCGCCATAAAAATCCAAAATGGCTTTGCCCAAGGTCTCGTACAAGAAATAGCCAATCGCATAGCCAAAGATGCCGCCGAGAACGGAGCTGATCGTGCAGATAAAGGCGTAATAAAAAGCTTTATCGCGCCGCGCCACGCACATGGGGATAAGCATAATGTCGGGGGGCAGCGGAAAAAACGAGCTTTCGATAAAAGATATGGCGGCCAGACTACGCGGCGCATTTTTATGCGCCGCCAGCCGCAGTGTCCAATCATAAAGGTCGTGTATCGCCTTAGAAATCATATATATCCCTACCATTTCTATTCTAAATACATGAATAAACTATATTTATTGCCTTTGAAAGCATATTGACAAATGATTTTATATTTCATAATATACCTCTCTTCGTTTTAAAGGTGTAGTATGAATAAAGCCGAAAAGCTCCTGTTCAGCAGTGTGCGTAACAACGACATCGACGGTTTCAACCGGGCGCTGAAGGGCAATGTGCGCGATATTTTAGGGCAGGAGACTTATGCCCTTATCAACAAAACCGATAATGATGGTCGCAATGTATTGATGGTGGCGATTGGCCAAAACCGTTTGCAGATGGTGGATTATATTCTCGACAATGCCAGCCAAAAGAGGGACCAAAGCAGTAAAACAATTGACCTGAGAGCGACCGATAAAAAAGGCCGCGGCATCTGGCATTATGCCGCCCTCAACGGCCACCTTGGGCTGCTCACGCGGGTGAATAAGCTACAACTTGATATCAATCAAGCCGATTTTAATGGCGATACGCCTCTGCATCTGGCGATTAACGCGAAAGTATCCGTGCAATCATTGGACCTGCTGTTACAAGTACCAACACTTGATATCAATAAGGTCAATAATGAAGGCAAAACAGCTCTGCACATTGCAGTCATGGAAGGCACCGCTGCAAACGTTCAACGGCTGTTAGAAAAAGGCGCTGACCCTAACATTCAGGACAATGACGGCAATACGCCGCTGCAAGCGCTCATCAGGCATCATAATAGTCAGCGAGTGGTTAACAGCCCCTACATTCTGAATGTCATCAGCCTCCTTAAAAAAGCGGGCGCGGACGATATGCTGATAAACAGATACGGCGACACAGCCGCCGATCACCAATACTATCTTCAGGCTTTGACGAAACTTGATCTTAAACCCGGTCGCTTGGAAAAATTGTCTGCCCCTTTGACCGCGATAAAAGCCAGCAAGGCTATGGCTGAAAAGCCCAGCCGGATCGATTCAGCAGATGTAACCAGCAGTTTGCGCATAGCCTTTATCAACGACGGCCTGGACCCGGATACCGAGGAACAATGGCGCACCATCGGCAACAGCGTGGTCGAACACATTATTGGCGCCGCTGATCAACCACGCGTGCTGGTGACGACTTTTAATTTCGCCGCCCGGCAATATAGCAGCGTCAGTCGCAATATGCTGACCGGTCAATCCAGTCCGACCGCCGCTGCCCAGGCGATAGATCAGCTCCCTAATACAAATTATATCGAGCAGGCTTACCAAAAACTGATTGAGGCCGGTAAAACGCCGCCGCCGCTTTGGCCGAACGGTCAGCCATCCGGCACAATTAAAAAAAATCTTAACAAATCAATCTAAAATCATAGGTGTAGATGTGTCACAAGAAAAATTAAACAATATGTTTTTCAAGGCCGTGGATAAGAACGATCTGTACACCGCAGCCAAGCTTCTGAAAGAGGGCTATTGGAGCATTTGGAGTGGTAACTCTTATAATCTTAATATAAATATCCGCGATAAAAAGGGTCGCAATGCGGCCATGCGGGCAGTCATTAAATCACAGCATCAGACGGCTCTGTGGTTGATGACGCAGGGTATTGATATTCAGGCTACCGATAAGAACGGGGATGGTTTACTGCATCACGCGACAATCGCCGGGCACTATGATCTTACACGCGATTTGATCGATGTCGCCCGCCTAAAGGTGAACCAGACCAACCGCGCGGGTCGCACGGCCTTGCACCTCGTTGCGCGCAATGCGGTGAACGTCCAGATTTTAAGCCTCTTGCTTGACCGCGGGGCGGAAATTGACAAGACCGATAACGCCGGCAAAACCGCTCTGCATGAAGCCGTCTATAACGGAAATATGGCGGTTGTTCGTTTACTGCTGGAACGCGGCGCCAATCCAAATTTGCAGGATAACGAGGGTAACACTGCGCTTACCTGCGCTCTGTTTGATCACCGTAGCACTCAATACACCTCCTATCCCACCATGGAAATTTGTAAAGCGCTGTTGGCAGCTGGGGCAGATGCGGAGATTGCCAACAACAAAGGGGAAAAGCCGGCAAAACAGAATTACTTCAATAAGTACTTCCCCGAGGTAAAAGCGGGGACGGCTGCCGCAAAAGAAGTAAAACCGGTTTTGCTGAGCATAGCAGATAAGACCGCCGACAGTTTGCGCATTGCTTTTGAGAACGAAGGCCTGGACCCCGATCAGGACGAACAATGGCGCCCCATCGGCCAAAGTGTCATCGAACACATTATCGGTAGCAGCGAGAGCCCGCGCATTCTGGTGACGACTTTTAACTTCGTATCGCGTCAATGCACCACCGCGAGTAAAAATCTGCTGACAGGTCAGACCGGGACACCCAGTGTGTTACCGATGGATCAGTTTAATAACACCGATTACGTCAGTGATGCCCATCAACGGCTACTGGATGCAGGTAAAACACCGCCCGCTCTGTGGCCAAACGGGGCGCCAAAAACAACGATCAAGAAGAAATTGGGCGAGAACCTCTAGCGCATTCAAGCGAATGGGCAGAGGTTATATTTTACGTATTATAAGGGATTTACACTGGCGCAAATTGCCGGATCGGGTTATAAAATCACGCTTAAGAGCCCCTGTGGTGAAATTGGTAGACGCGCTCGACTCAAAATCGAGTACCGCAAGGTGTGTTGGTTCGAGTCCGACCAGGGGCACCATCATTCAGAAATGATTAGGACACCGGCCAATGACCGCCGTCATATGGTTTCGCCAGGATCTACGCCTCAGTGATAATCCCGCTCTTCAGGCCGCGCTGGCCAGCAGCGAAACGGTCATCCCCCTTTATATTTTAGACGACACCACAGCGGGCCAATGGCGACGGGGCGGGGCCAGCCGGTGGTGGCTGCATCAAAGCCTTAAGGAACTTGATACCGCCTTGCAAAAAGCAGGGCTTGGCCCATTGGTCATGTTGCAGGGGGTGGCTGAAGACATCCTGCCTGCTTTCACCAAAAAACATCACGCCAACAGTGTGCATTGGAACCGGCAATATGAGCCCTGGGCGATTGCCCGCGATACGCGGCTTAAAAAAACGCTGGGCGAAATTGCTCATAGCTATGCCGGTTATCTTTTGTTTGAGCCCTGGGTTATCAAAAACAAGACCGGCGGCATCTATAAAGTTTTCACCCCCTTTTCAAAAGCTGTCTTGGAACGTGAAAACGATATTCTGCCGCCCGCGGCAAAACAGCTTAAAAGCAAAGCAGCACCGCACGATATTATCGGCACTCAGCTGGACAACTTAAAACTAATGCCCGATATCGTCTGGTACAAAGACATGGCCAAAGAATGGCAACCCGGCGAGGCGGGGGCAAAAAAACGCCTCCAGCACGCGGTTGATGATATCGCTGGTGATTACATCACCTCGCGTGATGTACCTGCCCGTGATGGCGTATCAAAGCTGTCGCCCCATCTGCATTTTGGTGAAGTCAGCCCCCGGCAGGTCTGGCACGCGGTACGCCAAGCCATCCTCGAGCGAAAAAATGCCACCTATAGCAAAAACGCCGAGGCTTTCTTGCGGCAGCTGATCTGGCGCGATTTTTCGTGGTACCTGATCTATCACGATCCAGAATTCCCCGAGCGTGAATGGAACCCGGCTTTCCGAGGCTTTCCATGGCAAAAAGACGCGAAGCTTTTGCGTGCCTGGCAGCGCGGCCAGACCGGCTATCCGCTGGTCGATGCGGGTATGCGCCAGTTGTGGCAAACCGGTTGGATGCACAACCGTGTGCGCATGGTGGTAGGGTCTTTCCTGGTCAAGCATCTGTTGCAAGACTGGCGCGAAGGGGCCGCCTGGTTTTGGGATACGCTGGTCGATGCGGATCTTGGCAATAACAGCGCTGGCTGGCAGTGGATTGCCGGTTGTGGCGCCGATGCCGCGCCCTATTTCCGCGTCTTCAACCCGATGCTGCAAAGTGAAAAATTTGATGCGGCGGGCGATTACATTCGCCGCTATGTACCGGAATTGGCCGATGTTCCAGCCAAATATATTCACGCCCCCTGGCTGGCACCGGACGATATTAAAAGATCACTCAAAGGCAAATATCCGGCGCCGATTGTCGACCATGCCGAGGGGCGCGCCCGCGCGCTTGCCGCCTATCAAAACAGTAAATCGTGACGCCGATGATTTGCCATTTAAAAAGCCGACGCCTGCTGCGCATTGCTGGAGTTGATGCGGCCATTTTCCTGCAAAACACACTGACCAATGATATTCGCCGCATCACGGCAGAAACGCCGCTGCAATATAACCTTTTACTCACGCCACAGGGTAAAATTCTGAGCGAGATATTCGTCGTTTGGCAGGCTGAAAATACCTATCTGCTGGATGTTTATGCGCCGCGCCAGTCTGATCTGATCAGGCGCCTGATGATGTTTCTCCTGCGGGCCAAGGTGACGATTGAAGAACTGCCCGAACAGAGCAGTGGCGTTTTTGCAAGATTCGGGGAAGCAGCGAATGCCGAACCCGGGTGGCTGCAGGATCCGCGCCGCTCAGGCTTAGGGACGCGTCGGTATATAAGCGATGCCATCCTGCCCACGGCCGATGACGAATATCACTACAACGACTTTTGCATCAGCCAAGGTGTCGCCACGGCTGAGGCCATTCGTCACGAGCAGGACTTCGTTCATGATGTCGGCTTTGAAAAACTCAACGCCATTGCCTGGGACAAGGGGTGCTTTATCGGCCAAGAAGTAGCCGCACGGGTTGAACATCGCGGCTTGGCCAAAAAAGGGCTTTATCATGTGACGGCAGATGCGGCCCTGGACGCTACCGCGCCTCTGGCAGATGCGGCGGGGACGTCTTTTGGTGAAGTACGTCAACTCTCCCACGACGCCAAAAGCGGCCTTGCTTTGATAAAAAACATTGTATTTCAGGAAGATATCCATTTATTGAATGCGGGTGTGCCTGTCATTATCCATTCGGCCGTTCACCTTAAGACAAAGTTTTAACCATTTGTCTTATATGATGTATGCGGGGATACAGGGACACTGCAGCACAGATGACTGACAAAAAAGACGACCCACCGCCGGAGAAGGGGAAAAAACCAGCCATGTCTGACATGGATGCACTGGATACCTTTCCGCTGGGCATGATTCCGCTGACGAGTATGTCGCTGCGGTCGGCAAAACTGATCAAGAACGCGCGGCTGGAAACAACCGTCGAACTGTATAACGACCCCATTACCGGCAGCTATCAGATTTTCCCCGAAGACATCGCCGAAAACTTCAAGGGGTCCGAAGGCGACCAGGAAATCATCACCAAGCTGGCGCTCCTCAACAGCTATGACGTTTTTTCGATGCGCAACAGCCTGGCGCGCCTGGGACTGACGCTGGATGCCCCTGAAAGCCTGACCTTATCGAATGATATGAAAGCGGCCCTTAATAAATATGCGGTGCAGTTTTCACGACCTGTCCTGAATAACATTTTTGGCGCAGAAGAGAGTAATGCCGCACAGGATTTGCAGCAATTATTGCGCGATCCTGATGTTTCAAAAGTACGCCGTAACCTGATGATTATGTCGGAAAAGACCAGTATTCCATTGAATGAAATACCAGGTTTTATTTCTGATTATAACGATGTGTTTCTATCACTCGCCTATTACCGCTATATATTTGAGAATATTGGCCCATCCATCCAACGCTTTTCATTCTGGATCGAAGAATTGCGCCGCCATCGTGATGTCATGTCGACACCGCAAACATTAAACAGCTGCAGAAAAACAGAAGACGCGCTGCGGTTCTTGTCGTCATCTATCCGCGAGAGATTGATGCGGCTGCAATATTCGTTTGAAGTTTTCTGGAAGAATATAAATCCCAATTCTTTTATTCAGCTGCGCCAGCAAATTGAAGACAACCATGCCAGCCTGGGCGCTGTGCTGTGCGGTTTGGTGGTCAAAATGCGCAATTGGGAAAAAGCCTTTCCAGACAGCACGCAAGGGGGGCCCACGACCCGCGCCAAATTCGTCGTCACCGAACTTGAGCCCGGTATCGAACGGCTGCGGTCGCTTGAAAACGTGGCGCGGATGCGGCTGGGCCTGCAGCCCCTTAAAAATTAACTTTTAGTGGTGCGCTATAGCATTGATAAGTTTTGTTTTAACCTTATAATTTGACATAATAGTTAACCCATGCTACCTTCATAATATCTGAATTTGCCAAGGGGTATTTGTAATGGGCCAGAAACCATCTGACAACACCGCGCGTGATCTTGCCAGCGTCCTGGCTGAGCAGCATGCAGCACTCAAAAACAAATATCGCCCGGAATATACGCAGAGAGTGAAAAGCAGCGTCAACCTTTTCGACATGATGTTTAAAAACGAAGAACAGCGGGTTAAGAAAATCGAGGATATGACGAATAAGCTGCTGGATCGCGATATCGCCAAAGGCGTTTTGCAAGCGCGCGAACAAGCAGAATTAGACGCACGCGCCCGCGAAGCACGGATTGAACAAAAAATTGCCGAAGAAAAGCCGCTGTTGGCACCAGGTAACTTTGACTTCATGGAGTGGGATCCGCACAATCAGGAAGAGATGCCCTGGCAGCACGCCCCCATGCACGACATTCAATTACAAATTCCAAACGTGCCGGTCTTACAAACTATTTCAGACGAAGAATTCCTGAAATACGTCATGAACCGTATGCAGTCATACAATATTGGCACGGCTGCCTACAGCGGCAGTATCAGTGGCAAATACCTGCTTATTCTTGAAAACAAATTTGAGGCGGTGAGCCAGTTTATTGATCAAGCCAAGCCTGATGGCAGCATGGAGCAAATTGAAGTACAGAATATCGTCCGTAACCCTAGCAGCAAAAAGGTGATGTATCTGAATTATTCAGATAACGAGACGCAATACATCCACGCCGCCGCCCAAGCAGTACAGAGCTTTAACGTATATGGTAAAATTAGCCTGCGCACCCGCGAGAATTATATTCTGGAAGAAATTGAAGAAATTATCCGCACCTCAGGCTATCCACCGACACAGCAATACGCCCAGCATTGCCAGCAGGTCCGAAACCACATTGCCATGCAGATGAAAACCTTTGGCGACCTGCGCGAAGCCTGGTATCAGCCAGCCACCCAGACAGCGCCACCGGTCGTCAATGTCAAAGTGGGCTATAACATCAACCTGAACAATAAGCCGTCAGGGGCCAAAGACACGACTACGCCGAGCCCAGAGCCGGCCGCTGCAGAAACACCGCGCACAGCCAAAGCCAGCCCGCAAAAAACACGCAAGCCCAAAACCCCCTAAAAAGACTGAATAAAAGCGCAATTAAACCAATATTTTAGCGTGTCTTTTTTGATAGGAGCGTCGCAGGTAAATTACCCTTACCTGAAGTCATAAAACAGGTTAATCTGCAGGCATAATCAACACGCCTGAACGGATTAAATCTACACATGACCCAGACTGCCGCCCAAGTTGCCCCTACCACTGAAAACACCACCACTGTTGCCATGGAGGACCTGGTCGCCCTGTGCAAACGGCGCGGGTTTATCTTTCAGGCCTCTGAAATCTACAACGGTCTCAACGGCTTTTGGGATTACGGCCCCTTGGGCGTGCTGCTGAAAAACAACCTGCGTGACCGCTGGTGGCACGATATGGTGATCGCACCACCGATTGGCCCGGACGGCACACCGCTGCAGATCATGGGCGTTGACAGCGCCATCATCCAGAACCCGCGCGCGTGGGAAGCTTCGGGCCACATCGGCGGCTTCAGCGACCCGATGATTGATTGCCGGAAAACCAAGCTGCGTTACCGCGCCGATCATTTAATTGCCGTCCTCGACGCCCGCAACGACCAGATTTTTGTATTTGTACAGGGCACGGAACAAGACAAAGCCAACCTGAAGAAACTTAAAAAAATGGCGGGTACGGATGAGCTGCAAAAGCTGCAGGTCGTACCGTTTGATAAAATAACCCCTGACGCCTATGCAAAGGCCATCGGCCCAGATACGGACGAGAAGGGGACATTGACCGAACCGCGCGCCTTTAACCTGATGTTCAAGACCTACGTGGGTGCCACGGCCAGCGAAGATGATGTCGCGTATTTGCGCCCGGAAACCGCGCAAGGAATCTTCCTCAATTACAAAAATATCGTCGACAATATGCGCGTGAAGGTACCGTTTGGTATTGCACAAGTTGGCAAAGCCTTCCGCAACGAAGTTAATCCGCGCAACTTCATCTTCCGCAGCCGCGAATTTGAACAAATGGAAATGGAATGGTTCTGCCATCCGGATGACGCGCAAAAATGGCGCGACTTCTGGGTTGAAAGCCGCATGAACTGGTGGAAATCGGTGGGGGTATCAGGCCACAACCTGATCCTGCGCGAACACGACAAAGACGAATTAAGCCATTACGCCAAGGCCGGCGTGGGGACAGTTGACGTCGAATACCGCTGGCCCTTTACGGCGCCCGGTTTTGGCGAGTTGGAAGGGATCGCGCACCGCTGCGATTTTGACCTGACCCAGCACGAGAAATTTTCGGGCAAAAAGATGGAATACTTTGACGACAGCGTGCAGCCGCCACGCCGTTTCATGCCGCACGTCATCGAACCAGCGGCGGGCCTTACCCGTGGCGTTCTCGCGGTTCTGGCCGAAGCCTATACGGCTGACCCAACCCGTCCGAGTGGCATGTACATGAAATTCACGCCTTCGCTGGCGCCCGTCAAAGCCTGCGTCCTGCCGCTCACCAACAAGGACGGCCAGCCAGAAATGGCGCAAAAGCTTTATCTGGGCCTGCGCAACCGCTTTATGACCGAATTTGACACCAAGGGTAACATTGGCAAGCGGTATGCCCGCAACGACGAGATCGGCACGCCGTTCTGCATCACGATTGACGGCGACAGCAGTTCTGACAATGCCGCAACAGTGCGTCATCGTGACACCATGCAGCAAGAACGCGTCGCTCTCGACAAGGTCGACAGCTATATTCAAAGCCGTCTTTGAGGAAAGAAATTATGTCTAAATTGAAACGTCTGACTTTTACTTTTAACCGCGCCACCATCAAGACCGGCGAGAGTTTTGAAGTGATGATGCCTTCATCCGAAGCTGGCGGTCTGGAATGGGTGTTGCATGACCCGAGCGGGCAGTTGAAAACCGTCGCCAGCACAGCACAACCTGCTTGGGAGCCGCGTTCGCGCACGCTTACCCTGCAAGCCACGGGTAAGGGCACTATCCATTTTGAAATGGCATTGCAAAAACGAGGTGGCGCGCGGCCCAAGCAGGCTTATAAATTTAAAGTGATAGTTAAATAAAACGACACATAGGCCTGTTATAAATGGATAATATCTCGCCCTTCAAGTATAGATGAAGCCGCCGGCGTAGGGCTGCCGTCCATCTCATGCATGACCAAACCGCTTTTTAGAACCAGCGGAGCGTAGCGCTCCTTCCGCGCGGTGACCAGCACGCGTTTGGCAGGCTCACCCTGCCGAGGATGGATGGGCAGGATCGTCAGACCGCCGAACCAGCGCCGTTCGGTTAATATCTGGATGATCTCGTCCAGCCGATCTGCGCGATGGATCATCACCATGCGGCCGCCTTGTTTTAATTTATTATGCAGATACTTGCACCACTTTTTTAAAGTAACACCTGATGCATCTTCACCATGTGCAAAGGCTTTAGATTCCAAGCTTGCGGGTATGTGCCGGCCTTCGGCTTGAAAAGGCGGGTTAGTGACAACCAGATCAAAGCTATTGGCGGGGAGGGCTGTATCGGCACCAATATCGCCACTATAAAATGTACAGCGCTCTTCAATACCATTTAAGACCGCGTTGCTTTGGGCAAGCGCAACCATATCAGACTGAATATCTATTCCGATCAATTTAATATCAAGCTTTTTTAAAGCTATACTTAAACCAACAGAACCGACGCCACAGCCGACATCCAAGACCTGGCCTTGCGCAAAAGGCGTGGCAGCCGCAGCCAGCAAAACTGTGTCAGACGATGCATGAAAACCACGGCGTGGCTGGAACAATTTGACCTGCCCGCGTAAAATCGAGGTTTCTATGATGTCGTTAGGCTGCATCAGCAGGAAATGCCTTTATACGGGAAACGGTTAAGATGTTTCGATTGGCATGGGGCCTTATATCTATTAGATAATCAACAGGTTTTAATTTTAGCGGATATCTTTCTATGGTGCCAATCCCGTCTGCATCCTCTGCCCACCCTGCATCCGCCAGCAATCCCTTGGCCAGACTGGCCGACCGGTTGGCGACGGATATGGCGGCGGTCAATGCGACGATCATCGAACGTATGCATTCTGACGTGCCCATGATCCCCGAATTGGCGAGCCATTTGATTGCGGCAGGGGGCAAGCGCATCCGCCCTTTGTTGACGCTAGCATCCGCTGGGCTGTTTGGCTATCAGGGCACGCGGCACCACAAGCTGGCCGCTTGCGTCGAATTCATCCATACGGCCACGCTGCTGCATGATGACGTAGTGGACGAGAGCACCCAGCGGCGGGGCCAGGCCTCGGCCAATGCCATTTTCGGTAACGAGGCCGCCGTCCTGGTCGGCGACTTCTTGTTCAGCCGTTCTTTTCAACTGATGACCGAAGACGGGGCGCTGGAAGTCTTGCGTATATTGTCCGAAGCCTCGGCGGTGATCGCTGAAGGCGAAGTGCTACAGCTGACCGTAGCCCGCGATGTGACGACCACGACCGCCACCTATCTACAGATTATCAGCGCCAAGACCGCCGCCCTCTTTGCCGCTGCCTGCGAAGTAGGGGGGGTGATCGCCGGCCGTTCGCCAGCTGAATGTAAGGCCTTGCGCGATTATGGCGCCAATCTGGGGATCGCCTTTCAGATTGCCGACGATGTCCTTGATTACGCAGCTGATGGCGGCAAGCTGGGTAAAACCCTGGGCGATGATTTCCGCGAAGGCAAGATGACACTCCCTGTTATCCGCGCCCTAGAGAAAGCGGATAGCGATGAAGGCGCATTTTGGACGCGGGTTATGGCGGAACCCGAAGCCCAAACACCTGATGATTTAGCTCGCGCGCAAGCGTTGTTGCAAAAACATGAAGCCCTGAGTTTTGCCTTGGACGCGGCAGAAGATTATGCGCGTAAAGGAGCCGTCGCCCTCAAGCAATTGCCCGAGCACCCCATTCGGCGTGATTTGATCGACCTTATCCACTATGCCGTGCGGCGAGACCGTTGATTAAAGGTCTGAAATTTATGCAAAATTTTACC
This sequence comes from Alphaproteobacteria bacterium, assembly GCA_027483355.1. Lineage (GTDB taxonomy): Bacteria > Pseudomonadota > Alphaproteobacteria > Micavibrionales > UBA2020 > JAEXMB01. The sequence goes on along the minus strand of JAIXUW010000147.1, from coordinate 3,221 downwards.
GTTGTGTTGGCCTTTAAATGCTGTATAAAGATGCCTGTTTTTTAAAGCACCTCGGAATGTAGCTCAGCCTGGTAGAGTGCTTGCTTCGGGAGCAAGAGGCCCAGGGTTCGAATCCCTGCATTCCGACCATTTTCTGCAGGGACTTTATCGTGAAAAAACTGACCGAGACCTTTAATACCTTAAGCGTCACGCGTCGCGAAGTTTTTCAGATTGAATTATCCGCTATGACCTCGGCCGGATACAAATGGTTGGTCGAAGTGCAAGGCGAGGGGGCTTTACTTTCCGAACAGACGCAATTGCCGCCCGGTAATGCCCTTGGTGGGCAGGTCAAACAGATTTTCAGTATCGTCGCGGAGAAAGCGGGCACGATCTCCATCGTCGCCACCTACAAGCGGCCATGGCTAGATACGGTCGAAAAAACGCAAACATTTACAGTAACGGTTATTTAAAAATAATTCCGTACTTCTTTGGTACGGTTTATTGACAGTTGCGGCGCAGTGCATATATATATGTCTCCGCTCCATGGAGATAGACGATGCCTGCCCCCACAGACCTGCAACAAAACGCGACCCTGGCTATTCAGGACAGCTATGCCGTTTTGTCATCTGAACAGGACTTATCCCCCCATAACCCGCGCATTACCACCTCACTCACCAAACTGGTCAGCACCCTTACGCAATGCCAGTGCCCGGTGATGTGCGAATATTTACTGACGACTTCTCTGCTGGAGACCGAGCGCAATCAGCTTCCCGGTCTTTGCGGTGAAGCCGAATGCGAGATGGAGAAATACTGGGCCCGCAAACTGATCGCGGCACACCAACCTGACCTGAATGACTTCTGGTATATTGCTGAATACAAGGCACTCTGTGATGCCGAGACCAATATGATTGCGGGCCGGCTATTTAACCGCATTTCTTTTCTGGGTGCGGGCGCGCTGCCATTGACCGCGTTTTTTCTGGCGCAAACCGCGCCGCAGGCGAAAATAATTTGTGTCGATTATGATGCCGAAGCCTGTGAATTATCTGCGCAGTTGACGCGTAAAATAGGCCTGTCTGATCGTATTGAGATACAACAAAAAGACGCGGCGGTCTATCAACCGGGCGAAAACGAACTGGTCATTTGCGCGAGCCTTTTGCAAAACAGTCAGGTAGTTTATGCCAACCTGGAAAAGCGCAATGATTGTGATCTATTGATCCGCGATGCGGAGGGTTCATATCGTTTTCTTTACAGACAGGCGCGTCTGCCTTCCACCTCTTTCCGCCAGGTATGCAAAACCGCTGTGGATTCCAGACGGATCAATACCAGCCGCTATTATCAACCCGTGGCGCGCCATGCAGCCTAAACTTAAAATCGTTCCGGATGTTGCAGCCGTCACGGATGTCATAGCCTTGACCCAGGCCTTGGTAAAAATTCCCAGTGTGACCGCGATTGATCGCAAAGATTATCCAGCGTCGCGGCAGTGCCTACAGCTCTTGGCCGATGCGGGATTGGCCACAGGTGCCACGGTTGAATGGCTCAGCTATGAGGGCGGTCACCCAAAGTGGTATTATCCGGTTGATAACCTCTATATCGAATGGCGCTTTGGTCAAGCGGACCGCCATCTCTGCTATATGGGGCATCTGGATGTTGTGCCACCGGGTGATGTAGCCCAATGGCACATGGATCCTTTCGCGGGAAACATTAAGGATGGCTATCTCTATGGCCGCGGTGTCACCGATATGAAGGGGAGCGTTGCCGCTTTCTTGACAGCTATCAGCGCCAATATGCCCGAGTTGCAAGCAAGCGATTTACGCATCGGTATGATCGTGACCATGGACGAAGAATGGGCGGCCATCAACGGCAGCCGTAAAGTGCTTGAATGGCTGCAATCAAAAGACATCACGCCAGATGCTTTTATTGTCGGCGAACCCAGCTCGCAAGATATTCTTGGTACACATATCAAAATTGGCCGCCGCGGCAGCCTGTGTGGCACTTTGCAGATCAGCGGCATACAAGGCCACGCAGCGTATCAGGGCGCCTTTGAGAATCCCAACCGTGCCCTGGCCTTGGCCATGAGTATTTTGAATGCGCACCGTTTTAATGATGGCGGCGATGATTTTCCGGCGACGAATTTTGAAGCTATTGCCTTGAAATCTGGCGATTTTAATGCAAGTGCCGTGGTACCAGGCCAGGCAGAAATGCTATGGAACATTCGCTATACGCCAGACCATACGCCGGCTAGCCTAGAAGCCCTTGTTCAAGAGCTTCTTCAATCACCGCCGGACTGGGCGCGTACGCATCCGGATGCGCGTTTACTGGCGAATGTCACTGTCGTTGCAAATAAAGACACGGCATCCTTGCCTTATCGGAGTACACCTGACGAGTTAGCACGCACTGCGCACGCTGCTATCTTTGAAACACTTGGCTTAACAGCGGAAATAGACGGTAGCGGCGGTACCACCGATGGACGCTTTGCGGCGATGCTTTTCCCCAAAGCAGAAATCATCGAGCTCGGCTTGCCCGAGCGTGGCGGTATTATGAAGGGTAACAAACCTGCCGATTATTTAACCCGCGGCGGGATGCATCAGGTTGATGAACGTGCCAGTGTGGATGATTTGCACAATCTACAGCGTATTTTTGGCCGTATTGTGGTGAATTATGGCCGTCAGCCTGCATGATGTACCGGCGGCAGATCATGATGCGCTGCGACGGCTCTATGCGGAGTCGCTGACGCGCAATCGGCCGGGATTTATTCAATCGACGGCTGAACAGCCATTGCCCGATATCGCCGATATCTGCTGTGCGTTTCAGAACAATAATGGCGCGATGCTGGGGCTGTATATCGATGGAGAACTGGTTGGCTTTGGCGGGCTTTGCCGCCATGAGACCAGCAGTGAACGCGCGGAAATCTGCAAGCTGCATTTACATCAGGCGTATCAAGGCCGCGGTTTAGGCCGCCAGTTGCTGCAAAGCCTGATTGATCGCGCTGCCCAAAAAGGCTGTAAAACCGTGGAGCTGCACGTGACAGCTACACAAGTGCAAGCCTTGGGACTGTATGTGCGCATGGGTTTCAAACAAACCGCACGCCAGCTGTACCAATCGCCAGACGGCCTTACATACGATACGATTTACATGGAGCGTGAGGTTGATCTGCGGATAGACTAAAAAAGCTCATAGATAACAATTTGATTGTATCCCTTTTGTAGAATATGATTTAGTTTCCATAATATACATTATCACAT
>JAIXUW010000129.1 GCA_027483355.1 Alphaproteobacteria bacterium | reverse complement strand
TCGCGACGAAGACTGGTATAAACAAGCCCCCGACGACCTCAAGCAACAGTTCGAGGAAACCGTAGCTGAACTGACCACCGCGCGCAGCGAAAAGAACGTCAGCGTGATGGTCGAAAAAACTGCCAAGCTGAAAGACGTCCGTATGCAGATTGGCGACGCTTTTAACAACGCCAGTGCCGAAAACAATGGCGATGCGCCAGAACCTACAGCAGAGGCAGAAGGCGGCACCAATAAACCTGCCAACCCCAAACCGCCGGTAGTTTAAAAACACCCCAGACCAATAAAAAAGCCCCGGATCACACCGGGGCTTTTTTTTCGAAGTACGTTAGCGATTAGTCAGCTATTTCACACCGCAGCCATAGGCTTTGGTCGAGGCTTCCGTCACCGGGGTGCCAGCCAGGGTTTCTTCAACGGCCGCGCGCACATAGTTTTTAGCGCCTTCGATATCGCTGACATAGGCCGAGGCCTTGTCATCGATGGCACCGGCATAAACCAGCTTGCCTTCTTTATCGACGACGAACATATGCGGGGTGGTTTTGGCGTCATAGAGCTTGCCAACCTTACCATCGCTATCCATCAGGTAATGGGTGGGGGTGGCGGCTTCTTTGGCCAGCGTTGCTTTAGCTTCTTCAACCGTTTCATAGCCCTGTTTGCCTTCGGCCCCGGAATTGATGGTCAGCCAGACGACATCCTTGGCAGCCAATTCCTGCTGCAGACCTTGTATATTTTTGCTGTCGTAATGCTTGCGTACAAACGGGCATTCCTTGTTGAACCATTCAAGGACAACGACTTTGCCCTTGAACTGCTCCAAGGTCACCGTGCTGCCATCAACGGCGGGGAGGCTAAAGGCGGGGGCTGCCTCGCCAATGGTGGCGGCAGTCGAGGTGCTGGCGATACCAGCGGTCAGCATGAGGGCCAGTACAGGTACGGCCACAAAACGGCGAAGAGTGGTGGAGAGATCAAACATGGAGATTTTCCTCTTAAAAAAAGCGGTCATGGATACAAAAAGGCTTATCGTCTTGCTGTCCTGCCCAGAAGACTGGGGCGTTAGCAGAGGTGGGTCAAGCCAATTGTGTTGTCAAGGATGACACGCCCCATTCAAGCAAACCCTGCGTAAAAAGTTCCCGCCGGTTATGAATAAAATATCTGCTTTGCCCCTTTGCAAAAAGCCCTGGCAATCGTTAGGTTTTGACAACGCTTAGATGTTTAAAGGCTTGCCCGTGACCCGCCATTTTACCGTAATTGCCAACAAAGGTTCCGGCAGCCACCCCGATGGGGAATTGCGCCGACATCTGCATGAAAAGCTGGAAACGGAAGGTATGCGGGTGGCCTTTGTCGAGCTGGACCCCGCCAGCGGCCAGAATATGGACGACGCCATCAGCCGGATTGTCCAGGCGGCCAAAACCAACGGCGACATTGTGGTAGCAGCCGGCGGTGATGGCACGCTGAACAGCGTGGCGGCCGCCTGTCATGCCCAGGATGTGACGATGGGCATCATCCCGATGGGCACATTCAATTATTTCGCCCGCGACAATGCTATTCCCACCACGATACCCGAAGCCATCGATCTGCTGATGACCGGCGCCCCGCAAGACACCCGTATCGGCACCGTCAACGGTCAGGCTTTTTTGGTCAACGCCAGCCTTGGCCTTTACAGCGACGTCATTCGCCACCGCGAAAGTGACAAGGCTGTCTTTGGCCGCCATCGGCTGGTGGCCGCCATCTCCGCCGCCATCAGCCTCTTTCGGGTGAACCGTGTCTTTCAGGTGGCGATTGATACGCCAGAAGGCCGTATCAATCGTCAAAGCATGATGGTCTTTGTGTGCAATAATCATCTGCAAATGCAAAGACTGGGCCTGGTGGGAGGTGACGATAACCCGCCCGGTACGCTTGATCTGGTGGTTTTAAAACCGACCCGCTTCTGGCAGCGCCTACGCCTGCTGGTTCTCAGCTTGATTGGCAAACTACGTCTGGAAAAGCGGCTCGATGAATTCACCGCGCCAGCCTTTATCGTCGATAAAAAGGGCAGGCGGGTGGAAGTCGTCGTGGACGGCGAAATCATCCAACTGCAGACACCCTTGCACTTTCGCGCCCTGTCGCAGGGGTTGCGGGTTATCCGACCCCAGGCGGTGGTCACGCCATGACCATTCATATCGCCCATATCTCAGACACGCATTTTGGCACCGAGATTCCACCGGTTATGGCGGCCTTGCACAAGCATCTGCACGAAACGTGCCCCGATGTGATTATTTTGTCCGGCGACATTACCCAGCGTGCCCGGCGGGGGGAATTTCTGGCCGCCCGCGCCTTTGCCGATAGCCTGCCCGCCCCTGTCTTGGCCGTCCCCGGCAACCATGACATTCCGCTGTACAATATTTTGCGACGCTTTATCGCACCCTATGGCCGTTATGAAGCACACTTTGGCGAACGCAACTGGCTCTGGCAAGGACAAGGCATCGCCATTATCGGTTTTGATGCGACCGATCCCAAACGACATACCCGGGGTGCCCTGGCGCCTGCCCGCACCAGAAGCGCTCTGCTGGCGGCCCGCCAGACGATCGGCACCACGACGCCCCTTTTGGCCGTCATCCATCAACCCCTGGTCGTGGCCTTGCCGCAAGACGAGGACGAACGTTTGATCAACGCGCCGGCGATTGCGGCGGCCCTGGCGGAATATGGCGTCCGGGCGGTTCTCAGCGGCCATGTGCATGTGCCCTATGTTTGTACCCTTGAGCGTGCTTTTCCGGGGGTGGCCAATCTGCCCCTGCATTGTGGTGCAGGTACCGCCTTTTCACACCGCATTCGGCCAGGTGCACCCAACAGTTACAACACCATTACTATAGATAACGACGGGTCACTGACAACCGCCGTCTATTTCTATGATGCGGAAAAAGATTTGTTTAGCTTGCGTCCAGCCACGTGATCACGCCTTGCGCGGCGGCAACGCCCGTGGCAAAGCAGGCCTGCAGAAGATAGCCGCCAGTCGGCGCCTCCCAATCGAGCATTTCACCGGCGACGAAAGTACCCGGTAGCCGCCGCAGCATCAGATGATCATCCAGCTCGGTCCTTTTAATGCCGCCCGCCGTTGAAATGGCGCGGTCAAGGGGCGCTATACCGGTCAGACGCAGCGGCACGGATTTAATGCGCGTGGCTAATTCTACAGCCGACATACCCGCTGGATCAGCCCCATCGGCCGCTTCGCGCAACAGGGCAATCGCCAAAGGCGAGAGGCCTGCTTCACGGCGCAGGACATTCGATAAACTGCGGGCCTGGCGGGGTTGTTGCAGACGACGGGTCAGATTTTCCACCGACAAGGCAGGGTTGAGATCAAGATTTACAATTACTTCCCCACCCGCCAGCAAAGCATCACGCAGAGGCCGCGACAGGGCATAGACAGCGCCGCCCTCGATACCCGAGACAGAGATCATGGCCTCACCGACCACGGCTTGATCTGCAAAGCGGAGCGCCAGCGGTTTCAGCGCGTGGCCCGCAAACTTCGCGCGAAAATAATCCGACCAGCCGACGGTAAAGCCCATATTGGCGGGCTGAAAGGGGGCGACTTCAATGCCTTTATCCGCAAGTGTTGCGGCCCAGCTGCCGTCTGAGCCCAGCTTGGCCCAACTGGCGCCACCCAGCGCCAGTACGCTCGCATCGGCCTGAACCGTGACCGGCCCCGCGGGCGTGGCAAAAGACAGGGCGCCATCCGCCGCCCAACCTGTCCAGTCGTGCTGCAACTGCAAGCGCACACCCAGACCGTCAAGCCGCGCGCGCCAGGCCCGCAACAAGGGCGATGCTTTCATCGAGCGCGGAAAGATGCGCCCGCTGGAGCCGACAAAAGTTTCTTCACCCAAGCCTTCGCACCATTGGCGCAGATCGGCCGGGGTAAAACCCTCGATGATAGAATGAAGCCAGGGAGCAGCTTCGCCATAGCGCCCCATAAAGGGCACGCTGTCTTCACTATGGGTGAGATTAAGCCCGCCGCGCCCCGCCATTAAAAATTTGCGCGCCGGGGTGGTTTTACGGTCATAAACAGTGACAATCGCCGCGCGCCCATAGCGCTGGGCCAGCGTCTCCGCGGCCATCAGCCCGGCGGGACCCGCCCCGATAACGGCGATATGTCTGGGTTCGGCAGTGGCGGACAAAAAGAGACTCTTTTGCGAGGTTCAGTTTTACGTGGCAGCAATCACCCCGTACAATAAAGCTGTGTCATGCTATGGCCCCCGGCAACCGGGGTCAAGGGGCACCCCGTCATTCCAGAGTATCAAGCCATGTTAGAAGCCATCTTTTTTGCGACCCCGCTGTGGTTCATCTGCCTTTTGGTGGCGACGATTCCCATGGTGCGCTGCCCTTTGGGTCGGCGCAAACGGCATATCGTCGCGCGCAGTTGTCAGGCCGGTATCTTCGGCCTGTGGCTGGCGGGCGTTGGCGGCAGTCTTTTGACGGGCTTACACACAGGCATTCTCAGTATGACCGGCGCAAGCCTTTTGCCCGCCACTTTTTTAAGGCTGTGTCAGGTAGCCCCCTTGATGGCCCTGGCAGGCATTGGCTTGATCGCGATCATTTTCTACATCTACCCCTACCCGCCCGAAGATGAAAATGCGCTGACCCGCGAAAACCGCGCCGCATAAATCTTGCACCACAAACGAAGAAACCGCCCCTCGCACGACCGGGGGGCGGTTTCCGTTTATCACCATCCGAAGATGGCAATTGTGTTTTATTGAAGTTTAAGCGGCAATGCTGGTGGCATTGAGATCTTTGAAGATCCGCTCAGCCAGTTTCGCTTGATCAGAGTTCTGGGCTTCGACGGCAACCAGGAAACCACCTCCAGCCAGTTCTTTCTCAAAAACTTTGGCTTCATGTTCAGGAATACCAGCGCCAATCAGCGTGCCGATCAGGCCGCCAGCGGCAGCACCAGCACCCAGCCCCGCCAAACCGGCGATCAAGGTACCGGCCACGACCAGATTAAGGCCGGGAATAACCAAAGCGCCAGCCGATGCGGCAGATGCCAGCACGGCGCCCACCAGGCCACCGAAGGTAGCGCCAGCGGCGAGACCTTCATCAGCCTTGCTGTTTTCAACAATTTTGAATGACGTGCGGCGGGTGTCGTCGCTCATCAGAACGGAGACATGATTGGCCGAGAAACCGGAAACTTCGAGTTGACGAAGAGCTTCCTCGGTTGTCTGGCGGGTACGGAAAATAGCGGTGACTGTCTTGGTCATGGCAGTGTCCTTTCAAGGATATGGGCGTCTATTTAAAGGGGCAACGGGGCAGCCACGATTGATCAGGCCGCGTGTCATCCCCACCAACGGCTGAGGCGGCAAACAGTTCCAGACTCTGAGACTATAGTGGTCTAAATTTGGGCGATTACAGATATTTGCGCCTTTAGCCGGCAATCATCGCCAAGGCGGCCTGACGCTCGCCCGGCTTTAATTTCAGAAAAGCGGCGCGGGCTTTTTTGACATCAGACGCTGCCGCCGTCTCGGCCGCGCGACGCATCGCCACCGTCACGGGATGCTCGCCCCCGCAAATAAAGTTGAGCGCCTTGGCGAGAGCGACAATGGTGTCTTGATCAATTTTAAGGTCGGACATGGGCTTTACTCTTGATGGATTTGCGGGAGGGGCGAGATGCGATCAAAGCCTGTTTGCCAGCGCGCGGCATTGTTTTGATGGCGGCCTCGCGCTGGAGCGCCGCGCCTTTGGTGGCAAGCACCTCGCTATATACAACCTTAAAAGGTCCACGCCCACGGGTATATTTAGCGCCCAGACCTTTCGCGTGCTTGTCCAGCCGCTCGGCCAGATCCAGCGCGATGCCGGTGTAGAGCGTGCCATCGGCACAGGCGAGGATGTAAACGGTCCAGGGCAAAAATCTATTCCTTTTAAGGCGCCGTGCTGCCACGCGCCGCAATGATGCGGTCGAGATGATTGGCGAAAAGATTACGCTCGCGCGGGCCAAAAACATCGGGTCCGCCGCCGTCAATACCACTGCCCCGCAGGCTATCCATCAAATCGCGCATCGCCAATATTTGTTTGATGTTGTCCGTTGTGTAAAGCTTACCACGCGGATCCAGCGCCGTGACACCCTTTTCCACTACCCGCGCCGCCAGCGGAATATCGGCGGTCACCACCAGATCACCCGGCGCACAGCGTGCGACAATTTCATCATCCGCCACATCAGGACCTGCCGAGACCACCAGGATCTGAATAAGCTCGGAAGGGGGCACATAAATAGACTGATTGGCCACCAGCGTCACCCGGGTGCCGGTACGCTCGGCCGCACGAAAAAGGATTTCTTTGACAACCTTGGGGCAGGCATCCCCATCAACCCAGATATGCATGGTGTTAAACTATTCCTATTGTTTTGACTGAGGGTTGTTTAGATCAGAGCTAGACGACTAAAAAGCGGCAACTTTAGAATCAAACATTATTCAACGCCTCCAACAGATACATTTTCGAAAATAGCGCTTACGAGCTCTTCAGGTATGTCGATTGATAAGAAAGATGCGCCAAATTGTCTATCTTCGCTTGGATATCCAGGGCTATTCATGTTTTCAAAACGGCTTTCGTAACGTCCCCAAATAGAGGCTTTACGTACCCAGAAAGCATAACCCTTCGGGAAATATGAATCTGCGTGCCGAGATATATCTGTGCAATTTGCATTTGCAGATAAATAATCATAGCCGGGCAGTGCATCTTCAAGATATTCCGCCGCAGATGACATTCGGTATCCACGCTTATTGACTTTGAAGTCACGTGAACCGGTATGGACCGTAATAAGCGGCTTAAAAGACGAAGCACTCTTACTCAATTTTATTAGCCGTAAAAACTTTTTATTTCTTGGAAGTGGGCTGTATTGCTTTTCTCCGTCATCCAAAGATAAATCGTGAGGCTTCTTAATTAACATACCAACAAGGCATGCGATACCGCCTTTACCATACGGCACAACCTCCATTTCTGCATAATCGACACCCGGAGATAAATCAGTCGAAACATTCTCAGCGGGCAAATTGTGCGCCTGAGCAAATTCTTTGGAATAGACCGCTTTCCAGCGCCCAATAGGCGGGGATGGGTACTGACAATCCATTCTGTCTTTATAGGTTTTAATTTGGCGACCTTTGCAGCGGTCCGGCGCACCCGCCTCTAAAATCTGTCGCTTGAGTTGCTCTTTGTTGCTCTCATCTGCTATGGCTGTTCCGCCACAGCCGCTGAGCAGGAGCGCGCTAATAAAAAACATGGCCCATAAAAATTGGCCATGTTGATCATAAAGTTTACGAGAAAAGAAGGAAAAGGCGCGGAATTGCCTCGTCGCAGAATATGACATTTTATCCCCCAGAATTAGACAAACCTATTCGTGAACAAGCGGATGCACGAGGCTGGGGTCTATCGCGACATCTTTGAGACCAAGCTCCTCGGCATTTTGACGAAACTGCTTAAAAAGAGCCTGCGTCTTTTGCTCTAAATCACGCCATTCTTTCAAACCATATTCTTTTTGGTATGAAAGTTGATATTTAATGTAGTTATCATCGAAATGATGCGTACAAACAGATACGCTGTTTGCATCTTGAGGTTTACTACATCTAATGAAAGTTAGGATTTCATCGCCGTGCTTGTAAATATACATTTCGCCATGATCGGGGCTTTTTCCTTCAGGTGAATACATGAGGTCAAGCCCGTATTCCTCTCGCAACACAGTATTTCGACCCCTGCGCTTCATGGTTATCTCCGCAAAGGAATTCACCGTGCGCGGACCAATGGTGGTAGTTGTGAGGATCGGTACCCACTCATTGCCAAAACCCTTTTTAAAAACGGTTTCTGTATTTTCAGGCAACATTGAAAAATCATTTTTCATGACGCCTAGAGAGATAGCTACCTGATCAATATAGAGTTCTACAGGTGGCCTAAAATATCCGACCGGTATCGCATAATCGATGCCAGCGACACGCACGTGTTTTAATACTTCTCTGCCAGATTTATTTTCCGCTACGCTTTTTTCTTTTCCAGGCGGTAAGTAAAACCCCGGCTTCAGTTTGGGCAAGTCACCGCTATGTGCATTCGCTAAATACAGGAGGACAGCCGCTAACAAGATGACAGGTATTAAAATCGATTTTTTCATGCTGATGCCTCTCTCCTTCTAACCCCTGTCTGCGTTTGCACTGTGTTTGCAGACACACCCTTCACGGGGCGACTTTTGGGGATACGCGGCGGCACGAGAATACACTTTCTTCAAAACACAAAAAACCCGCCTAGAGTACGGCGGGACGGGCATTTTTTCAATTTTATCAGTGAGATAAGTGGCGCACCCGAAGAGATTCGAACTCCTAACCTTCTGATCCGTAGTCAGATGCTCTATCCAGTTGAGCTACGGGTGCGTAACCGTGACGGGCCGCCAAACCGGGGCTTTGATCACAGAAGATCTGGGTTGTAATGGATTCTGTCGGCCACGGCAAGCCCTTTTGGTGGTTATTACGTAAAAAATTAAGCCCCCCAGGCCGCCTATTGGGCCCCCATGCACGATTCAATATTGAACGGGGGGGGATATATCGTTTAAAAAGGAAAAACAATCCGTTAGGGGGATTCTGCGCCCATAGCGCTGACCCCCTGTTTTTGACAGAGGAAAAAGCTTTGCTGACCGTCCGTCTCCGCACGCATCTTTCGCTGCTGCTGCTCAGCGTCGCCCTGGTGGGCGCGCCGGGCACGGCCTCTGCCAATTTCTTTAGCAATACCGACAAGAAGCCGTCGCTGGTTGTCACCGACGAGCCGCCACCGGAAGTCATCTATCGCCCCGGTTCGCGCGACGCGGCATTTTCGAACCAACGCAACCCCAGCGCCCTGGCCCTTGAAGACCGCAACATTCAAACGCTGGTGACGCGCAAGGTCGATGAACTCAACACCGATCTCCGGGCGCTACAAAGCACGATAAGCGCTTATCAGGATCGCCTGCGCGCGCTGCAGCTGCGCTCGGACGGTGAAGCTGCCGAATACTATTCGCTGGTGGCGGGCATCAATACCGAACTGCAAGCCGGCACCACCCCCGGCAACCCGATTTTGGTCGAACGCTGGAACGCGGCCCAGAACACCTTGAACCGCCTGTCGGAAAGCGCTGGCTATCTCAGCGAGCTGTCAACCGAAGTATCGGGCGAAGCGGCGCGTGCGGCCTATCTGCAAGACGCCGTCCGCTCGACCTATGGCTTATCAGGTGCGGTCAAAGAAGATCACCGCCGTTTGCGCCAGACCGAAGATGAAGTGAACCAGTCGATGGTAGCGCTCAGCCGTTTACTGACCGCGGTCAGCGACGAGATGAAGCGCCGCGATGCATACCTTCGCGCCGAGCGGATGAATATGCAGACGATGACCCTTGCCATTGCCAATGGCGAGCTGTACGGGCAGAGCTTGTCCAACAACCTTTATAAACGTGCCGCCGAAGATGGCCGTGCGGTCTATGGCGACAATGCAGCACCTTATATGCCCGCCATGGCAGCGACACCGGTCAGCGCTGTCAGCACGATGGGTGCGGCGGCAGGTGGTTATGCCGCCCCCAGCAACCGCCGCCCGTTGGTGGTGATCCGCTTCGACCGCCCAAATGTGAACTATGAGCAGGCGGTCTATACCGCCGTGGGCCAGGCGCTGGATAAATACCCGGCTGCGCGCTTTGACTTGGTGGCGGTCAGCCCCGTCGAGGGCAACCCGGCGGAACTGTCGCTGGCCGCAACTGAGGCCCGCAAAAACGGGGAGAATGTGTTGCGCTCGCTGACCCAGATGGGTCTGCCGGTCGAACGCGTCCGCCTGAACACTGCCAACAGCCGTGATGTCCGCGGCAGCGAAGTCCACATCTACGTTCAATAAATTCTGCACCGCCCCCACCCCGCACACCCCCTGGGGCGCGCGGGCGTCACCTCTCACCTAATTTTCACAAAGGATTGACATGGAACCAGCCCAAGCCGTCGAAGTCGTTGATCATGCCGCCCATATCGCGCATCAACTGACGCCGATTGCTTTGGTGACCATGGCAGCTCTTCTCTGCGGCTTGCTGCTGATCCGTCTGCGCCAGCCCGCCGTGGTGGGCTATATCATCGCCGGCATCGTTTTGGGCCCCACCGGCTTTAAACTGGTGGAGAATACCGGCACCGTCCAGCTGCTGGCCGAACTGGGCGTGATCATGCTGCTGTTCATCATCGGGCTGGAGCTGAACATCCGCAGCTTTAAATCGGTGATGCGGATGGCGCTCTCCACGGCCATTCTACAAATCGGTTTTGCCTTTGCGGTGTTCTGGGGCGTGGGACAATACTTCGACTGGTCGATGGGTGAAATCACCGTCTTTGCCTTTGCCACCGCCCTGTCATCCACCGCCGTTTCGATCAAGATCCTCGAAGAAACCGATGACCTGCGCACGCCCGTGGGGCGCACCACCATTTCTGTGCTGGTGGCGCAGGATCTGGCCGTCATCCCGATGTTGCTGATCATCGGCGCCTTTGGCGCGACGCAAGCGGCATCCGATGGCACCTGGGCCGATGTGGGTATCAAGCTGAGCATTTCCATCGGGCTGCTGCTGATCGTCTGCTGGGCTCTCGCCAAGCGCGAGCGCATCACCCTGCCCGGATCAAGCTGGATTTTATCGCGGCCCGAGGTTTTGCCCCTGGCCGCCATGGCCTTTTGCTTTGGCTGGGCCACCATATCTGGCGCTATGGGGCTTTCCACCGCTTACGGCGCATTTTTGTCGGGGCTGATCATCGGCAATTCCAATCTGCGCGCGGCCCTGCATGAGGCGGCCGAGCCGATCCAGGCCATCTTGCTGATGGTCTTTTTCCTGTCGATCGGCCTTTTGATCGACATCGATTACATCATCGGCAATTGGGAGCAGGTGATGCTGGTCCTGGCGGTCGTCACCATCCTGAAAACCACGGTCAACGTGGCGATTTTGCATTGGATGAAAGAACCGTGGCAGCGCTCTTTCCACAGCGGTGTCGTCATGAGCCAGATGGGGGAATTCTCGTTTATTATTGTGGCGGCCGGTGTCGCCGCCAAGGCAATTGGCTATGACGGCTATCGTTTGCTGATGGCGGTGATTGCGCTGAGCCTTTTAATCAGCCCGATGTGGCTGGCGATTGCGCGGCGGCTGCATGATGTGGCGCTCAATCGTCTGATTGGCTCGGCCATGCCCGGCAATATTCCACCCACCGACGAAGAACGCTGATCAGCTGAGAGTAAAGCCTTTGCCAAGGGCGGCTTTCAGGCTTGCGTGCTCAACCTCGCGCACCTCGCCTGGCTGTAAATTGCCCAATTCAAAAGGTCCATAGGACAGACGCAAAAGGCGGTTCACATCCAGCCCCAGATAATTCAACACGCGCCTAATCTCACGGTTCTTACCTTCATGCAGCGTCATATCCAGCCAGATATTGCGACCATTGGCTTTGCTGACGATGGTCTGAATCGGGCCGTAATGAATACCCTCGACGGTCAACCCATCGGCAAGGGCATCAATACCCCGCTGCGTGATCTGCCCAAAGGCCCGCACGCGATAGCAGCGCGGCCAGCCGGTGGCGGGCAATTCCAAATGGCGCGACAGGCCGCCGTCATTGGTTAAAAGCAACAAACCTTCGGAATTTAAATCAAGACGCCCAACCGATACCACCCGCGGCAAATCTGGCGGCAGATGATCGAAAATGGTATCGCGGCCCTGCTCGTCGCGGTGACTGGTCACCAGACCAGCCGGTTTATGATAGAGCCACAACTGCGTTGCGGCGACACCGGCCACCCGAATATCATCGACGCGAATATCCTCGGTTCCGGTCACCTTGACGGCGGGCGTGGCCAGTATCGTGCCATCGACGCTGACCCGGCCTTCTTCAATCAGGCGCTCGGCATCGCGACGCGAACACACCCCCGCCCGCGCCAGAAATTTGGCGATACGATCGGGTCCATTTGGGTCATTTTGCGGCGGTTTTTTTGTCGTCATTCTGCTAAACTAGCCCAATGGAGAGCGAAAAGAAATATATGTCCTACGCCCTGGCCGAAGCGGTGGCTGCAGCTGGGCGCGGCGAGGTGCCGGTGGGGGCCGTTCTGGTCGATACCACCACCGGCGACATCATCGCCGCCAGCGGCAATGACGTGATCAGCGCCAGCGACCCAACGGGGCACGCTGAAATGCGGGTATTGCGGCAGGCGGCGCGTCAGTTGGGGGCGCCGCGCCTGGTCGATTGCGACCTTTACGTGACCTTGGAACCCTGCCCGATGTGCGCCGGCGCCCTGTCGCTCGCCCGGGTACGCCGGATCTATTTTGGTGCCTATGACCCCAAGGGCGGCGGCGTCGAACACGGCCCCCGCGTGTTCAGCCACCCCACCTGTCATCACCGCCCCGAAGTTTATGGCGGCATTGACGAAGATGCCTGCGGCCAGATCTTGCGCGATTTCTTTCAGGCGCGCCGGGGCATGGAGACGGACGCATGACCGCTGATAAAAAAAACGACGATCTATTTGCTTTTGCGGCGGCCGCACCCGAACCCGCCGGCGCTAACGCGCCGCAAGAACTCTCGGTCTCGCAGCTGAGTCAATTGCTGAAACGCACTGTAGAAGAAGCGTTTTCTTACGTGCGGGTACGCGGCGAATTATCACGCATCACGGTCGCCAAATCAGGGCACCTGTATACCGACCTCAAAGACGCCGACGCCGTACTGTCCGCCATTTGCTGGAAAGGTACGCTGACACGACTGAATATCCGCCCCGAAGAAGGTATGGATGTTATCGTCACCGGGCGCTTGACCACCTATCCCGGCCGGTCGAATTATCAATTGATCATCGAAACCATGGAGCTGGCAGGCCAAGGGGCGCTGCTGAAGCTCCTCGAAGATCGTCGTAAAAAACTCGCGGCCGAAGGGCTGTTTGACGCCAGCCGCAAAAGACCGCTGCCCTTTTTACCCAAGCGAATTGGCGTGGTGACCTCGCCCACCGGTGCGGTCATTCGTGATATTCTGCACCGTCTGGCGGAACGTTGCCCCAGTCACGTGGTGGTCTGGCCGGTCGCGGTACAGGGTGCGGGGGCCGCGGCCGAAGTGGTGGCTGCCATCAACGGCTTTAACGCCCTCGCCGCCGATCATCCGCTGCGCCCTGATGTGCTGATCGTTGCACGCGGGGGGGGCAGCCTTGAAGACCTGATGCCATTCAACGATGAAGCGGTGGTGCGGGCGGCCGCGGCCAGCGCCATTCCCCTCATTTCGGCCGTGGGGCATGAAACCGATACCACGCTTATTGACTATGCGGCAGATTTGCGAGCACCCACACCCACGGCGGCCGCAGAAAAAGCCGTCCCCGTCCGGCGAGAAATTTTGGCGCGTCTCAGCGATGATGCAACTCGCTTGCAGGCGGGGCTTTGGCAAAAGCTCAAGCGCGGCCGTGCCGATCTTGTGGGGCTGGCGCGCGCACTCGGCACGCCGCAACGCTTGATTGAAACCCGCCGCCAGCGCCTTGATATGGCGGGCCAGCGCCTGGATCACAGCCTGCGGCAATGGCTGTCGCGCCAGCAATTGCGCCTCGGTGAAACCGCCGCCCGGCTATCGCCCCGCGTGCTCACCGCCCCGGTGGGTGAACAGCGCCGCCACCTGGCCCAGCTGGATGAACGCCTGACATCCGTCGGCACACGCCTAACGCGCGCGCCACAGCAGCACGTGGCCGCCGCCGCCGCCTTGCTGGAAAGTTTATCTTTTGAAAAAGTGCTGGAGCGCGGCTATGCCGTCGTCTACGGGCAAGATGGCCGTATTGTCAGCCAAAGCAAAGATGCAACCGGCGTGATGACCCTACGTCTCAAAGATGGCAGTGTCGCCATTCAGCGAACCGAGAAATAAGGCTTACTTGTCTTCGCGAACAGGCGTCGTCGCGGCCGTTGCAGCGGCGGCGGCGGCCTCTGCTTGCACGCGGGCCGCTTCGATTTTACGCGCACGGCTGGTCTCGCGGATATTCTCAACAAACAAGATCAGTAACATGATCATCCAGACCGAGAAAGCATAGAAAAAGGGACCAATACTCAAGGTTAAATAGAGCGGCAGCATAACCGTACAACCCACCAGCATCGCCCAGAGCATAACGATAAACAGCTGATTACCCCGATCCCTCAAGGCGAAAATCGTCCAGGGCGATAACGAACCCGTTACCAAAAACATCCCGACGAACAAAGCGGGCTCGGTTTCTAAAAGTTCATCGAGAAATGCCGCCTGTACCCAGACGGTGGCCGACATGATAGCCGCGATATAGCCCACGCTGGCCACGGCAAAAAAGCGCACCACGGCTTTGGCCTTGTGGGCGTGCAGCGCATGCCAAAGCCCCGCCATCATGCTGGCCGGTAACAAAATGAAAGGAAAGACCAGTTGGCCCAAGCTGACCAGCGCCAGGGTCGGCATGAGCGCTGCCATATGCCCGTGGAGGAGTAAAACCATACCACTGATGCAAGCAAGCGCCGCGCAAATCCCCAACAACAGCGTGAGACTGCGGGTGAGCAGTGTGGGCTTGGCTGTGAGAGCTTTATTCATGACAGTTTAATCAACCGGGGTGATTAAAACGGAATTTCGTCGTCCATGTCGTTGCGGCTGCCGCCACCGCCGAAACCCCCGCCCGACGATGCACCACCGCCGCCAAAGCCACCATCAGACGGGCCGCCGAAGCTGTTGTCATCGCCGCCCATGCCAGCACCCGCACCGCCGCGTCCATCGAGCAGGGTCAATTCACCGCGATAGGGGCGCAAGACCACTTCGGTCGAATATTTTTCTACGCCGTCTTTGTCAGTGTATTTGCGGGTTTCCAATTGGCCTTCCAGATAGACCTTGGAGCCTTTTTTAAGATATTTTTCAGCGATACCAACAAGGTTGTCGTTGAAAATCGACACCCGGTGCCATTCGGTGCGCTCTTTCTTCTCGCCCGACGCTTTGTCTTTCCAGCTTTCCGAGGTGGCGATATTCAGGCTGCAGACGCGGCCGCCGTTTTGAAAGCTCCGCACTTCAGGATCGCGCCCCAGGTTGCCGATGATGATGACCTTGTTGACGCTGCCTGCCATGATTGATGTCCTTTTTGTGCCAAATACGCTGGGGATGCTGGTGATTTTAGCCTGTGTACGCGATTCCGCCGCCTGCGGCAAGAGGTCGCCGCCGTCCATAAACCTACGCTTTTAAGAATAATGTTATTTCATTTCAAATACTTGGCTGCGCCACCGCCAAATAATAGATCGGGCCCTCTATCGTGTTTGACATAACGCAATAGCACCGCTACAATAAGATTGTTTCGAAACAGGGCTGCCGGGCTTGTCTTTTATTAGGCATCTGGCTTGTCCGCTCTTATTTTCCAACCTAAGCTGCACGCCATCATGACCGAGAAACCTGCCACAAAACTATCCGCCGCCGCCTCGGTCTTCACCGATGGCTATGCGCGTGTGAAAAATATGGCGGGTCGCCTGCCCCGACCCCGGCGGCGGCACCTGGCCGTCATGGCACCTCTGCTGGCCACCACCGCCCTGATGGGCGATGCCGTTTTAGAGCGGCCCGTCTTAGCGCCACAGAGTTGGGGCCATGCCACTCTCACAGGGCAAGATCTGCGTTTGAGCGCCAATACGCTGGGCGCTCAGGATAATACCATCCCCGCCCGCTGCTATACCCCCAAGCAAGACGAGCCCAATCCGCTGTTCAACCGTGACGACAGCAGCTGGCGCGGCTTTTACATGCTGGCCAACGGCGGTATGTTCAGCCGTGGCCTGCATCAAAACGCCCGCGACCTCGACATGGCAGTCTGCGAAACGGCAGAACCCAATAATATTCGCAATTACGATGGCAGCAGCCGCATTGCCGGCATCAGCGCCGATGGGCAAATAGTCGAGACCCTACGCGAAGCCGCCCACGGCATCACCCACGCTATCATGCAGAAAAATAATCTCAGCAGCCCCGCCGCGGACGAGGGTTTGTTCAGTCGACTGAACCGCCATTTAACCGCCGAAGCGGTTGCGATGACCGCCGAATATGTAGTGGCAGCCGAACAGGCCAGCCGTGGTAACACCAACCTCATGACGGCTTTGCATGTACAAAACGCCCCCGGCTTTGCCCATTTCAGCGCGAACCTGCAAGCGGCTCAACGCAGCGGTCTGACAGAACAGAGGGCTATCGCCCGTGCAGCTTCCCTGACGATTACGCATCTGGTCCGGCAGCCTGAGTTTATTACCGCCAACAGCGACCCCATTCTACGCCCCTACGTGCAGGAGTTGTCCACAGCCGGTATGCGCCCCCGCCGCACAAGCGAATTTGACCGCGATGATGCCCGCCAGATGGGGCAATGGGGGCGCCAGTCAATCGCAGCAGATGTACGCCTGCTAACGCCGGCTGAACTCGCCACGCTTTCCCCCACGGTTGCCAGCATGGTCGAGACCCTGCAGAATATGCACGCGGTGCGTACCGGTTACACCCCGCCGCGCACCTACGTCGATGATAACATATATGCCCGTGTTACGCTTAACGGCGTCTTGCAGGAAATGCATAACGCACAAGGAGTCTATACGGCTCGTCAGGCCTTTGAGCGCGCGCGCACAGCGCCTCAACATACCTACGCCGGCCGCAGCTGGCAATTACGCGAGACCTTTACCTTTGGTATGCAGAGCGATTACAGCCTCAGCCAGACGCCACCGGCAGCGGCGGCGCTGTGGCAGCAAATCGACAACCTGCGACGGCTCAGTCCCACCTTCGGGCCTCACATGGCAGACATGGCCGCGCAGGCCAATATCGTCATGTGCTACGGGCCGCTAAGCTCCACTTTGCTAGGGCTATGGCAGCCTGACGCCGGTATTATTGTCCTCAACACCGGTCATCGCCACGTAGCGGGCAATACGCGCACCCTGGCGCACGAATTGTTACACGTAGCGCAGCACAATCATGGTATCGGCCGCCACTATGATAACTGGTCGCTCGCTGATATTCAGGCCTCCAGCCTGACCCGCGAGTCTGCCGCCAGCGTAATATCAATCCTGGTAGCGATGGAGTTCAAGCTCTATGGCGATAACAGCCTATGGTCCTTTGGCAACGATCAACCCCGTGCCGAGCGGATGTGGCAAGTCTATACCGAAACGCGCGCCGGCGGCGCCACTCATCAACAAAGCCTCGAAGCGGCTGGGCGGCTCGGCTACGCGCTGATGTTCCAACGTCAATGGTGGCTTGATATTTATAACGACGATACGGCACGCCAAGTGATCGCTCAGTTGGCAGCAGAATGGCTCAAAGCCCCCACTGGAGAAGGCTACACGATCAACATGGCGAGTCTGGCTGGCAAGGTCAGCGAGACGTTCAACTTCACGCGTGGTGTGACAAGCCTGCCAGACGATCAAATGGCCTTTGGGACAAATGACCAAATGCGCCATTTATATGATTATATCCATCTGCAACACCTAACCCAAACCCTTGGGAGCAGCCACGCCACGACACGCGCCCAACGCCGGCTGATGGAGAATGAGGGGAGCCCTTATCTTGGCGTCGATTTCAAAGCCTTGGCCGCACGCGTCGCTGCAGATCGTGTTACCCCGGTATTGCAGCATATCAACTGCCTGGCGAATGGCACCTGCAGCGATCTGCGCATTGGCACCCCCAGCCCTCGCGCACCAAGCTGCGGCTCTTAAATTTTAGCAAAACCACACCTCAGCTACTTGACGCGCCGCAACAGCGGGTTGTTATCGCTTATTTTATTTCAATTGACCCGGTGCCCTTGATCTTTATGATCGTTTTAAAGCCTTATCACGACAGTCTCGATCACCGTTCAGCTCAGGAGTCCCCCCATGAACGCACGCAAAATGCTTTGTTCGCTGTTTGCTTCACTGTCGTTGGGTGCTGCGGGTGCCGCCGCCGCGCAAGAAGCGCCACAAACACCTCCCACCGCACCTGCTGCTATAACCACCGCCGCCAGCACCACCGACGCGCCCTGGGCCTTCAACGTGCGCGATTATTTTCTTAAAAACCAAGACGGTGTTTACGTCGACAGCCGCGGCCCCAGATATTTGTGCGGTGATAACACCAACCATTGCTGGAGCGATGAGCAGCGCAGCGCCTGGGCGGTGCGTGAATTCAAACTGATGATGCAGGCAACGCTGTACAGCTGTAGCCAGTTTTATCCGAACGAGCCGCTGATCGAGCATTATAACCGCTTTATCTCGAATAACGAGGCAACCCTGCAAAGCAACTTTCACGTGGTGGCTTCTTATTACATCGCCAAAAGTGCGACCCCGCGCGACGCCATGATCGAGCAGGAAAACCTTGAAAGCGCTACAGGCAATATCTTTTCGGGAGCGGCCGGGCGCGAATACTGCGAAAAGTCCGTCACCGTGCTACGCCATGTCAGCCAACTGCAAGATGACGCGGCCGTCGTCCAGGTGGCGCACCGGCTGCTGCTGACGCCGCGCCCGCCAGCGGCTTAAAGGCTCCAAAACTTTCCGAAAACCCCCGGCCGGGCCCGCCCCCCCGGGGGTTTTTCTTTAGCCGTCCCCGGCCTATATCAGCCATTGAGGACTCGACAGCGCCAGCCCGTTGTTCTATTTGTGTTCTCATACCGTTTTAACGACATTCACGTTCTCCAGACAGGCACCATGCGTAAGAAAACCACCGTCAGCCCCGCCACCGACAACAACAAGTTCATCCGCGTCAAGGGGGCGCGCGAACACAATCTCAAAGACATCGATGTCACCATCCCCCGCGATCAGCTGGTGGTGATCACGGGATTGTCCGGGTCGGGCAAATCGTCGCTCGCTTTCGATACCATTTACGCCGAGGGGCAGCGCCGTTACGTCGAAAGCCTGTCCGCCTATGCGCGCCAATTTTTAGAGCTGATGCAAAAGCCCGACGTTGATTCTATTGACGGCCTGTCGCCCGCCATTTCGATCGAACAAAAAACCACCTCGAAAAACCCGCGCTCGACCGTCGGCACCGTCACCGAAATTCACGATTATATGCGCCTCCTCTGGGCGCGCATCGGTGTGCCTTATTCACCCGCCACCGGCAAGCCCATCACCTCGCAAACGGCGAGCCAGATGGTTGATCAGATCACCGCGATGGATGAGGGTACCAAGCTGTATCTGCTGGCCCCGATGATCCGTGGCCGCAAGGGTGAATACCGCAAGGAATTCCAGGAGCTGCGTAAAAAAGGCTTCCAGCGTGTCAAGGTCGACGGTACCTTTTACGAGATCGAAGACGTCCCCGCCCTCGACAAGCAAATCAAGCATGACATTTCCGTGGTGGTCGACCGTATCGTCGTGCGCCCTGATCTTGGCAACCGCCTGGCCGACAGCGTCGAGACCGCCTTAAAACTCGCCGACGGTCTGGTGATTGCCGAAAACGCCGACACCGGCGAAGAACATATTTATTCGGCCAAATTCGCCTGCCCCGTATCAGGTTTTAC
>JAIXUW010000111.1 GCA_027483355.1 Alphaproteobacteria bacterium | reverse complement strand
AGCACATACACCGCCCATCGCGAACACGCCGCTCAGCAATATGGCCATTTGCACATGGCACCCCCGTAAAATAACGAAGCTCCCCGCTGGCCAGAGCTTCTTCTTTTGACTTTGGTAGGTCCATGTAACCCCAAGGTGTTCAATTTTTTAAAATATACCGTACCCCCCTTTTTGAATGGAAATGCTGAATGAAATTAGGGGGTTAGGCGAGAAAAGAGGGGAGGGGTTTTGGAAAAATTGCTAATGATTTGAGTGACATACTATGTTATACACATGACGAGGCTCAGCACGCATACAGGGGGGTGGCGTGCCGGGGGGGGGTGTTCTGCCTTTGTTCCCCTTTTGTTCCCGTTCTGTACCAGCGTTTACATGCTTTGCGCATGCCAGTGAAAGCGCGCTTATTTCCAATTAACGAACCGCTATGCGCTAAGTCGTTGTAATCGTTCGAGAATCTCGGCTTCAATGCTCTTAGAGTCCGTAATCTTTTGATCAATCTCAACCTTGTCCGTAAGCATTCCGGCCATTTTTGCAGCTAGAGCTAGAGCGGCCTGTTGAACTGAGGGAGGAACGTTCTCACCTTCGGCCAATCGCCAGACATTGCGCCAGACTCTATCGGATGCTTTGAGCGTAGACATGCTATTTTTCCCTCTTTTTTCTGAGAGAATTGCATCAAGCCTTCTGGTTACCTTCGGATGCTGGGCAAGCTTGCAGGCTTCCACGTGGATAGTTGAGGCCTTCATGTTTTCGGCCCCGTAAGCGCGCTTATAGGCTTCGGTGTTGGTCAAGCCTTCTGACAAGCCTTGTGCAAAGGCTTCCTGTTTTCCCGTAAGCTTCTCGCTCTTTTCTTCTTTGTTAGTGTTTCCCATCCCTCCACTAATAAGCTTTAGGCTGGGCTTGTTGTCTTCCTTCATGGTCTTCTATCCGCTCAATTGCCGCTGGGCTTTTCGGGGTTTCAAAATTACTCCCCCTTATGGTTATGCCTAATTGTAACATTTCCCCTTACATATCCCATAGCTATGCGCTTATTGCATACCAGCTATGCGTTTGATTGAGTGTTGTTTACACTGCTTCACGCCCAAAGCGCCGCGAATCACTGGCAAGTTATTGAAATCATTAGGGAATCACATGCTATTTTCCAGTGAATTTCGCCTGTTTTCCTGAATTCCCGCATTGCTAAGCCATTGAAATCATTAGACTGAAAATAATTGTTTACACGGCAAACGAGGCCGGGCAATGTTTGGTCACGGTGATCGCGACACCCTAACAACGCGGCAAACGAAAGCGGGCGATCAGATCGGCGTCCGTAAGGCAAAAGCCCCGCCGTTCGCTTTTCGTTCCCCAAACCCGTCTATCGGGAATGCAATTGATATGCGGCACAAATGACGAGCCGACATCAACCGAAGGTTCAGGACGATATCGGATTGATTGCATGGGAAAAGATTGCGCTAACAGACAAGCCGTTTAAATGCGGCTTGTTCGATTAACGCAACGAAAGGAAAACCAAAATGACACACTACTATCTTGACGAAAACGATGCCAATTCAGATTGGACACTGCCAAATGTGTGGATAACTCAATTCACAACTAACGAATTGCAGGAATATTTCAATTCACAAACAGAGTGGACTGGATATGAGGCTGAAAACGCGGAAGAAACAACAGCAAGATTTATGGCGTGTTTCTGCATGCCCGGATGCTTGCCGGATTCAGATTGGAATGGTCCATTCGATACAGAACAAGAGGCAATTAATTATATGCGTGATATGCACGCGGAATAATTGCGATTAACAGGCAAGCGCCAAGCGCGCTTGCTCATTAAACGCAACTTAAAGGAGAGAAAAGATGCGTAAAGAGAGCGTTAAGATTGCGAAGGCCTTTCTTTCAAAGCGGGAGGCAAAGGCCGCGAGAACTCACACGGACGGCAAGGCCATGTTCCTACATGGGAATAAGATTGCATGGCACAACGAAGACGGAACAATCTCGGCAACACTAGCAGGGTGGGGAACCGTCACAACTAGGGACAGGCTCAACACATTAATTCGCCTTATGGGCAAGGGCGCAATGTTTGGCCAGAAAAATCATGTCCAATATTTCGGCTCTGATGAAATATGTTCTGATGACGTAGTGACGCTTTAGTTGCAGCTATAAAGCCTGCTGTTTACACGCAGCAGGCTCAATAGACGCAACACAAAGGGAACTAAAATGAAATTCGACATAACTTTCTCAATCACAACTGAGGAAAGCGCCGCGCACGGTGACTTCGATGCAACAGGCTTCGAAATGCAGGATGTACCATTGCGTGACGCCTACAACTTCCTTCTCTGGCATGGCGGTTATTGCGAAGCAAGTTGCAGCGACATAAGCGCCGCGCGTTGGCTAACATTCTATGGCGAACGCGATTTCAGGACTGGTGAAATGACGGACTATGGATTGCATTTCCCTGAAAAATTAACAAGCGCAAGCCGGAAAAGGATTGCGCGCCTGTTTAAATGTGTGCAGTAATCAGTCCGGGCTATTGGCCCGGATCAATTAACGCAACGCAGGAGAACTAAAATGGAACAACTTCACGATACGCGCGAAGGATGGCTCTCTCATGCTCTGGCATTGATTGCCAAGCGCTTCACGGAACAAGGCTATTCTCTCCCGGCAAATGTGAAAATTGCCTGCGGTTTTCCCGTTGGCTCAAGAGGCGGAAAGAAGATCCTAGGGCAGGCCATATCTCAGGCCGCGAGTGCCGCAGGGTATCATGAGACTTTTGTTTCACCCTTGGTGGATGATCCCATGCTGGCGCTTGGGATTGTGGCTCATGAATATGGGCACCACTCGGTTGGGATTGAGGCGGGGCATGGTGCGGAGTTTAAACGGTTCTGTGCCGCCGTGGGGCTGGAAGGCAAGGCCACTGAAGCCTTGCCGGGTGCCGAACTAAAGCAGTGGCTTGCTACTGAGGTTCTCCCCATGCTGGGTGAATATCCCCATGCCGCTGTTGATCCATCGCAGCGGAAAAAGCAGAGCACCCGCATGATCAAGCTAGTGTGCCCCGAAACGGGCTACACGGTGCGGACAACCAAAAAGTGGCTGGCCCTTGGTGTTCCTACCTCTCCGGCTGGTTGTGAGATGGTTGTGCAGGGTGATGAGGATGAGGGGGAGGAATAATCCCCTCGCCGGGGGGCTTTTCGGGGTTTCAAAATTCCCTTGAATAATTTATT
>JAIXUW010000237.1 GCA_027483355.1 Alphaproteobacteria bacterium | reverse complement strand
GTGGTGCAAAACCTTGAGGGCGGCATCATCGACGAGTTTTTGGTGCGCGAAGGCGACGTGGTGCAAGTGGGGCAGGTGATCCTGCGCATGAGCAATATTCAGGCGGAGTCCGACTTCGCCGCCACCAGCCAGAAGTATCTGGGCCTGCTGGCGATGACCACGCGGTTAAAAGCCGAAGCAGATGGTAAAGATACCATCGATTTCCCCGAGGATGTTGTGGCGCAGACGCCGGAAAGCGTGCGCGCCGAACAAGATGCTTTTGTCGCCCGTCGCAAACAAATCGCGGGGCAGTTGGATATTTTGAACCAGCAATTGGCGCAAAAACGCGGCGAGGTCTCGGAGTTGAGCCGCCGTATTTCCGATACCAGCAGCGTTTTGGCCCTGACCCAGGATGAGCGTTCCATGGTCGAGCCGATGGTCGCCCGTGGTGCTGCCAATAAAATGGAATTGTTGCAGCTGGATCGGCAGATCGCCAGCCAGCGGGCCGAGTTGAACAGCCTCAAAACAGCCCTGCCGCGTTCAAACGCCGGTGTGCGCGAGGTCGAAAGCCGTATCACGGATCTGACGTCCTCTTTACGCTCGGATGCGCAGCGCGAACTGGCTGAAAAAACCATTGAACTGAACACGATCAAACAGACGCTGGCGGCCTATCAGGATCGTAGCGAGCGGACCGAGATCAAGTCCCCCGTGCATGGCCGCGTGCAGGATATCAAAATCACCACGGTCGGCGGCGTCGTTAAGCCCGGCGATCCCATCATGGAAATTGTCCCACTCGAAGACAAGCTGGTGGTCGAGGCACGTATCAAGCCATCCGATGTCGCCTTTATTTATCCAGGTCAGAAAGCGATTGTGCGCATATCGGCTTTTGATTTCTCTGTTTACGGCGCGATTGCCGGCAGTGTGCGTGATATTTCTGCCGACAGTATCACCAATGATAAAGGCGAGAGCTTTTACCGCGTGACCGTGGAAACCTCGGAGCCGACGATCAAGAAGGGCGATAAAGAATACGCTATCAAGGTCGGTATGCAGGCAACCGTCGACATTATCACCGGCGATAAAACCATCATGAACTATCTGCTGAAGCCCTTTATCAAGGCATCCGAGACGGCGCTGCGCGAACGCTAAGCGTGGGAGTGCCGCCGCCGTTAGGCCGCCATTGCCAAGACTGCCGCTGGTTTTGCGATGGGGGCGGTTGGCAGCGGATCCGCTGCCAGATTCGCACGAAAGCGGCTGCGGACATCGTCGGGCAAGGCCTTTTCCAGCGCCAGTAGATGGGCCACTACATCGTCGTTTGACAGGGGTGCGGCCGGGGTCCTGAAGGCGCGCGTCAAATCACCGCTTGCCAATTGCCGCAAAGCGCTGCGATCTGACGCGAGCGGTGCGGGGGCTGCTCCCACGACAGGCTGGCTATGCGTATCATGTACCGTCACCAAGCCCAGCAGTTGCCGCGAGAAATAATACTTATCAACGGCAGCCCCGTAATTGCCGCCATCCAGAATGGTGACACGGGCACGCTCCGCCGCCACGGTGCGCATGATATCCTGAATGGTATCGCGCGTACTTTCGGTGCTGGCGGGACGAAACGAGCTCGACAGGTTCAAGATGCTGGCTTGCGCCCGGTGCAGGCGATAAAGATCGGCGCGGGTACCGGTTACGGTCTGGCCTGCGACATTCACTTCGGTGATGATTTCATGGCGCATCCGGCGGCAACGCATGTATTCGTAGCCCAGCAATCCGGCGCCTGCCGCCCCTAGCACGACGACGGTTGCCAGCTGTAACTGTACCGACAGCACAGCAATCAGCGGCGGCCAGACGTATTTCGAGCCGAGTGTCTTGGAAGACATTTGAAAAAGACGGTTACCGGCGATGACGGGCATCGCGTCAGATTCAACATTTTTGGGCTTGAAGAAAAAGGACCAGATCGATTTTTTATCAGCCCCGTAGTGACCCTCCAGCATGGTCTGGTTGAATTCATCGAAGGCGCGTTTGATGGCCGTGAAATCGATTTTTTCAAAGGCCTTCTGCAAAGACCGGGTCATGGATCTCCTCTGGCTTCTACGCGATGGGCGTATCTCCTTTTTATTCAATAGTTACACATTTGTCAAGAATATTGAATTATAGTTGCGTGTGTTTATAATAATATGATGAATCAAGTACATAAATGCTCATCCGCTCCGCGTCAGGCGTGCCGCAGTTGGGGCTTTTAGGGCCATCAAAAAGAGAAAACTCGAATCAGCCGAGCGCCTTATGAAGCTCGGGCAGAATGGTGAAAAGGTCCCCCACCAGACCGTAATCGGCCACCTGAAAAATGGGGGCTTCAGCGTCTTTGTTGATGGCGACGATCACCTTGGAATCTTTCATGCCGGCAAGATGCTGAATGGCGCCCGAGATGCCAATCGCGATATAGAGGTCCGGTGCTACCACCTTGCCAGTCTGGCCGACCTGGTAATCGTTGGGCACGAAACCGGCGTCAACCGCAGCACGGCTGGCGCCGACGGCAGCGCCCAGTTTATCGGCCAATTGATCCAGCAGTTTGAAATTCTCGCCACTGCCAAGGCCGCGACCACCAGACACGACGATACGAGCGGCGGTCAGCTCTGGCCGCTCTGACTTGGTCAATTCTTGGCTAACAAAAGTCGACAGGCCGCTTTCGGGCAGCGCTGCCAGGGTTTCGATGGCAGCACTACCGTCGGTACCAACCGCATCAAAGGCGGTGGTGCGAATGGTCATCACCTTAATAGCATCATTTGATTTGACGGTGGCAAAGGCATTACCAGCATAGATGGGTCGCACGAAAGTATCCGCACTTTCAATCTTGCTGACATCGGACAGGGGCTGCACATCTAACAACGCGCCCACACGCGGCAGCATATTCTTGCCGGTGGTGGTGGCGGGGGCCAGAATATGCGTGTAGTTTTTACCGATCGAGGCGATCAGCAAGGCCACGTTTTCAGCGCTTTGATGGGCATAAGCGGCATCATCGGCGATCAATACCTTTTTAACACCGCTGACCTTCGCCGCTGCTTCGGCAACGACCCGGCAATTATGGCCCGCCACCAAAAGGGTAACCTCGCCCAATTGCGCGGCCGCCGTGGCAGCACTCAGTGTCGCAGGCTTCAGATTTTGGTGGTCGTGTTCGGCAATCAGCAGGACAGACATGGCGGCTTCCTTAAATGACTTTGGCTTCGTTTTTCAGGCGGTCGACCAGCTCGGCGACGTCTTTGACTTTAATGCCTGCCTTGCGGCCAGCGGGTTCGCTTACTTTCAACGTCTGGGTACGCGGCGTCGCGTCGATGCCCAGATCGGCAAGGCTAAGCGTCGCCAAGGGCTTTGACTTCGCCTTCATGATATTGGGCAGCGAGGCATAGCGCGGCTCGTTCAGGCGTAAATCGGTGGTGACCACGGCGGGCAGTTTCAAGGCAAGGGTTTCCAGGCCGCCATCAATCTCGCGGGTCACGTGCAGGACGTCGCCGCTTTTTTCAATTTTCGAGGCAAAGGTCGCCTGACCCACATTCATCAGGGCCGCCAAGAGCTGACCGGTCTGGTTGTTATCGCCATCAATGGCTTGCTTGCCCAGCAGGATAAGATCAGGCTTTTCCTGATCGACCAGTGCTTTGAGCGTTTTGGCAACCGCCAGCGGTTCCAATGATGTTTCCGCCGTCACCAGAATGGCGCGGTCGGCCCCCATGGCCAGCGCCGTGCGCAGGGTTTCCTGCGCAGGTGCGGGACCAATGGAGACAACCACGATTTCCGTTGCCACACCCTTTTCCTTGAGACGCACGGCTTCTTCGACCGCAATCTCGCAAAAAGGGTTGATCGACATCTTGACGTTGGCCAGCTCAACCCCGCTTTGATCCGCTTTGACCCGGATCTTGACGTTGTAATCGACCACACGTTTGACAGCGACGAGTATTTTCATGGCAACCTTTTAATGTTTGGCGTGAAGGTTTACGGGGTGGTTGCAGTTGCGTCGGCCGCAACCTGCATCGAGACGATGGTGTCAGCCACCATCGGGGGCTCGCCTACCGCAATTTTATCGACGAATTCCATGCCCGATACCACGCGGCCCCAGACGGTGTAGTTATTGTCGAGGCTGGGGGTACGGTCGAACATGATAAAGAACTGGCTATCGGCCGAATTGGGATCAGCCGAGCGGGCAGCGCCCACCACGCCGCGCACGAAAGGCTCGCTGCTGAATTCAGCCGGGATTTTCTGGCCCGAACCACCCGTACCGTTACCGGTGGGGTCGCCACCCTGCGCCATGAAGCCGGGGATAACGCGGTGGAATTTCAGACCGTTGTAGAAACCCTGACGGGTCAATTCTTTAACGCGGGCCACGTGCTTGGGGGCGAGGCTTGGCAACAATTCAATCACCACCCGGCCGTCTTTCAGTTCAAGGAAAAGGGTGTTCTCCGGGTCAGCGATTGCGGGGGTCTCGGCGTGTGCGGCGGCGCTGAGACCCAGCAGGATAACGGCGGTTGCAAGGGCGGCTTTAAGGATGTTTTTCATGTGGTTTACTCGTCGGGTTAAGGTGAGGTATCAGTTATTCAGCAAGCGAAAATTTGACGATGGTGTCAGGCGTGCGGGGTGGCTCACCCGTCGCGATGTTATCAACGTGTTCCATACCGTCAACGACCTGTCCCCAGACGGTGTATTCACCTTCCAGATGCGGGGTATCGCCAAAGGTAATAAAGAACTGGCTGTCGGCGCTGTCGGGGTTCATGGAACGTGCCGCCCCCACGGTACCGCGCACGAAAGGCGCATCGCTGAATTCGGCTTTGATCTTTTCGCCTGAGCCGCCATAGCCGGTGCCATCCGGGCAGCCGGTCTGGGCCATGAAGCCAGGGATAACCCGGTGGAATTTCAGACCGTCGTAATAGCCCTTGCCGATCAGTTGCTTGATGCGGGCGACGTGGCGCGGGGCCAGATCGGGGCGGAGTTGGATGGTCACCCGGCCGTCTTTGAGGTCGAGATAGGCGGTATCTGTTTTGTCTGTCATAATCATTCTCCTGTCGTGGCGCCTCAGCACTATAGCCGATCACACCTAAAGCGCAAATTGGACAAATCAATATAAACCGCGCATGATCAGGAAAAATCGGCGGGTCTTAACCTGCCAAAAGACATAACATGGGGTAGGCATGGATCTGATTATTACGCTTTTGCTGCTGGCGCTGGATATCTTCTTGTGGCTGATCATCTTTACCGTGGTGATCAGCTGGCTGGTGGCCTTTGACGTTCTCAATACCCGCAACCGCTGGGTCTATAAGATATGCGATTGGCTGAACCGCCTGACCAATCCGGTGGTGATGCGCGTGCGCCGTTACGTGCCGCCGATTGGCGGTATCGATCTGACGCCGATGGTGATTATCCTGGGCATCTGGCTGTTGCAAACCTTGCTGGTCAATTTGCTGTGACGGGGGCCGTGATGTCTAACGTCGTGCCCTCTCCCGCACAAACCATAGATGGGCGCAAACTAGCCGCTGCCTTGCGGGTGCGGCTTAAAAATCATGTCGATGTTCTACTGAACGATCATAAAATTCTGCCGTCCTTGGCGGTGGTGCTGGTGGGGGATGATCCTGCCAGTCATGTCTATGTCGCCAATAAAAAGAAAGCCGCCGAAAAGGTTGGCATCCGCAGCAGCGTGCACCAACTGCCGCGCGAGACCTCGCAAGACGAGGTACTCAAGCTCCTGCATAAATTGAACGAAGATGCGCGCACCCACGGTATCTTGGTGCAATTGCCCCTACCGAAACAAATCGATACCGCCACGATTCTACGCGCGATT
Source organism: Alphaproteobacteria bacterium (assembly GCA_027483355.1). Taxonomy (GTDB): domain Bacteria; phylum Pseudomonadota; class Alphaproteobacteria; order Micavibrionales; family UBA2020; genus JAEXMB01. The sequence continues at coordinate 3,073 of JAIXUW010000237.1, read as the reverse complement.
GAACCCGCCAAGGATGTTGATGGCTTAACCGTGCAAAATGCGGGACGTTTGGCCAGTGGGCTTGCCGGGCTATTCCCCTGCACGCCGCTGGGGTGTCTGGCTTTGATCAAATCCGTACGACCACAATTGGCAGGTTTGCACGCCGTGGTCGTCGGGCGCTCAAATCTGGTGGGCAAGCCCATGGCGCAATTGTTGTTGCGTGAAAACTGCACTGTAACTGTCGTGCATTCGCGCAGCCGCGATTTGGATGCTTTGACGCGGCTGGGTGACATCGTGGTGGTGGCCGCGGGCAAGCCGGGGCTGGTAACAGCGGCCGGCATCAAGCCGGGGGCGACCGTTATCGATGTTGGTATCAACCGCGCGGCCGATGGCACCTTGCAAGGCGATGTGGATTTTGCCGCCGTGGCCCGCGTAGCGGGTGCCATCACCCCCGTACCGGGTGGGGTAGGGCCAATGACGATTGCCTATTTACTGGCCAATACAGTGGCGGCTGCCTGCCGGCAGCATGAACTGACCCAGCCCGATTTCAGTATCTGATTTAGGCCGCTAAAGCCGCCTGAAGTGCGTCACGCAGACGATTAAATGCGACCGCGGGCAGCGTCGTTGTCTGCATGGTTGACAGGTCGCTTTCCCAAATGGGCGCGCCCCAACGCGGATCGGTCTTATAGCGCGGAATAAGGTGATAGTGCAGATGCGGAATAACGTTGCCGAGGGTGGCATAGTTCATCATGTCGGGCTGTACCGTCGCGGCAATGGCCCGGGCCGCCCGGCGCAGATCCGCCGTAAAGGCCGTGTATTCATTCTCTGGCAGATGTTCCAGGCCGTTGATATGGCGCGGGTTGAAAATCAGCACGCAATAGCCGCGATAGGTTTGGTTGCGCAAAAGATAAAGACTGCTGATCGACAGATCCGCCACCTTTTCATGATGCGGATTGCTGTCAGGGCGCGGTTGGCAAAAAGGACAGCCAATACCCTGGAGCCTGTCGCTCCAGGCCGGTAGCGGCGCGGTACTCATGATTACTGTCCTTGCGCCACGGTATAGGCACGCGTGCCATCAAAGCTATAAAGATGCTCGGTTTTGACAAAGTCCAGTTTGGCAGCATTGATCTTTTGCAACAAATCAATGATGGCCGCATGGGTGGCGGTGCCCTCTGCCTTGAAACGGCAGCGCCAATGATCGCTGTCTTCGGCAAGCGCTGCGGCATCTGGCCAGACCAGCAGGCCGCGGCTGTCGATGCTGGCAAGTTTAAGGTCGGTGTTGAGTGCATTGAGGGCGGCCGCCAGCAGTTCGACTTTACCCTCGCGCCAGTGAATGAACACATCGACGCCTTCGAGTTTTTTATCGCCACGGACCGGCAGGTTGATGACGGGCATGGCGGGGCGTGTATTGGTTTTGCCGTCAACCGCACGGGCGGCCTTCAGGGTGCGCGGCTCCTGACCCAGACGCGCAATCACGGCCTGAGTGAATTCAGCCGTATTGGCACGGGACGAGGAAACCATCGGCGCGTAAACGTCACCGGTATGCACGCCGTCTTCGATGGTTTTCAGCCAGGCGTTATAGATTTTGGCGGCCACTTCGTTCTGGCCCAGATGCTGCAGCATCATGACGGCCGCATTCAGCAAACCCGATGGGTTGGCGATGCCTTGCCCGGCAATGTCGGGGGCGGAGCCGTGGATCGCCTCGAACATGGCGCCGTTCTTGCCGATGTTGGATGAACCGCAAAGGCCGACGGAGCCGGAGACTTCTGCTGCGATGTCCGACAAAATATCGCCATACAAGTTTTCGGTGACGATCACGTCGAAGAGGTGCGGGGCGGCGGCAATTTTGGCCGCGCCAATATCGACAATCATATGGCTGGTTTCAATGTCGCTATATTCTTTGGCAACGCGGTCAAACGTCTTGTGAAACAGACCGTCGGTCAGTTTCATGATATTGTCTTTGGAAATACAGGTGACTTTACGGCGACCTTGCGTGCGCGCGTATTCAAACGCATAGCGGACGATACGCTCTGATCCGGTTGACGAAATCAGCTTCAGGCACTGCACCACGTTATCGGTTTGCTGGTGTTCGATGCCGGCATATAAGTCTTCTTCGTTTTCACGCACGATGATCATGTCCATGATCGGCTGTGTCGTGCGTACAAAGGGGTGGTAGGAAACGCAGGGGCGGATATTGGCGAATAGCCCCATTGATTTACGCACCGTCACATTGAGGCTCTTAAAGCCGCCACCCTGCGGGGTGGTGATGGGTGCTTTCAAAAAGCATTTGGTGCGGTTGAGACTTTCCCAGGCGGAATCGTCAATGCCCGACATGACACCGCGCTTATAGACTTTTTCGCCGATCTCGATCTCTTCGATCTGCAATTTGGCGCCGGCTGCGGTCAAAATCTCCAGCGTTGCCGCCATGATTTCGGGGCCGATACCGTCACCGCGGGCGATGGTGATGGCGGATGTGCTGGTCATGTCAATTATCCTCGTCGATATAAGTTTTGTTGCCGGTGCAGTAACGTAAGAAAATATAACCCACCAAGGCCGACAGGAATGAGCCGGTCAGCACACCCAAACGGACTTCGTTGTTGAGGAAAGGGTCGCTATAAGCGAGCGAGCCGATGAAAAGACTCATCGTAAAACCAATCCCGCAGAGCAGCGACACGCCATAGATATGGCCCCAATTGGCGAGACGCGGCAGCTTGGCGAGGCCAATTTTAACCGCGATCAGGATGGTCAGGAAAATGCCCACCTGCTTGCCTGCGAAAAGGCCAACCGTGATACCCAGCGGCACTGGGTCTTGGAGGTTTTGCAGCGACACGCCGGTTAAGTCCACCCCGGCATTGGCAAAAGCGAAAACCGGCATAATCAAGAAAGCGACCCAGGGGTGTAATTTATGCACCATGTTCTCCAGCATGCTGTGACCATCAAGCCGGTCACCATCTACACCATCTTGCGTCAGCGGAATGAACATAGCGGTGATAACACCCGCCAGCGTCGCATGGACGCCTGACTCCACCACCGCCAGCCACAACAGAACGCCGGTCAGCACATAGGCGGCGGGGCGCTGCACGCGGCAGCGGTT
>JAIXUW010000242.1 GCA_027483355.1 Alphaproteobacteria bacterium | reverse complement strand
CGCACCGCCTTCTCGACACATTCAGTATTAATCACCGGCAGCATCCCGGGCATACCCGCGTCAACCGGGCTGACATGCGCGTTGGGGGCGCCGCCGAATTCGGCCGAGGCACCTGAGAATAACTTCGATTTGGTCAACACCTGCGCGTGGATTTCCAGGCCAATGACCATTTCCCAATCGCCGGTTTCACCTTTAAGGACTGCGTTCGACATTGATCTTCTCCTTTAGGCGGCGCGGGCGGTGACGTATTGCGGCAGGGCGTTGAATTGGGCTTGTTGTTCAAGCGCAAAGGCCGCTTGCAACAGCGCCCCCTCCTCGAACGGCTTACCCAGCAACTGCAGGCCAATCGGCAGACCTTCATTGTTGAGACCAACCGGCACGCTGATACCCGGCATCCCCGCCATCGAGGCGGGAATGGTGAAGAGGTCATTGAGATACATGGTCACCGGATCGGTCGTGTTCTCAGTCGTGCCAAAGGCCGCCGTTGGTGCAGTGGGCGTCAGCAAGACATCGCATTGCTGATAGGCGTTGATGAAATCCTGCCAGATGAGTTTACGCACCCGGCGCGCCTGGTTGTAATAGGCATCGTAATAGCCTGCCGACAACACATAGGTGCCGATCAGGATACGGCGCTTGACCTCGCGGCCGAAGCCTTCGGCACGCGTTTTCTCGTAAGTGTCGATCAGGTTATCGCCCTCGACCCGCAGACCAAAGCGCACGCCGTCATAGCGCGCCAGGTTCGACGAGCATTCGGCCGGGGCCACAATGTAGTAGGTCGCCAGGGCGTATTTGGTATGCGGCAGCGAAACGTCGACAATCTCGGCGCCCGCGTCCTTCATCATTTGAATACCCTTGTCCCACCAGGCGACGATTTCGTCATTGGTGCCCTCGACGCGGTATTCTTTGGGCACGCCGACTTTAAGGCCTTTGAGCGATTTGCCCAGACCCGCCGTGTAATCCGGCACCGGCAGATTAACCGAGGTGGAATCTTTCGGGTCATACCCGGCCATCGCCCCCAGCAGCAGGGCACTGTCGCGCACGTCCTTGCCAAAAGCACCCGGTTGATCGAGGGACGAAGCGAAAGCCACCACCCCCCAACGCGAACAACGCCCATAGGTCGGCTTGATACCGGTAATACCGCAGAAGGCTGCTGGCTGACGGATCGAGCCGCCCGTATCGGTGCCCGTGGCGCCCATAATAATCCGCGCCGCCACCGCTGCCGATGAGCCGCCCGACGACCCACCCGGCACCAGATCTTTTTCCGGGTGTTTGGTCGAGCGCCAAGGGTTGATGACGCCGCCAAAGGCCGAGGTACCGTTCGACGATCCCATAGCGAATTCGTCGAGGTTCAATTTCCCCAGCGATATAGTACCGGCATCTTTCAATTTCTGACTGACCGTTGATTCATAAACCGGCTTGAAGCCCTTGAGGATTTTCGAGGCAGCGGTCGTCTCGACACCTTCGGTGCAAAACAGATCTTTCATGCCGATGGGAATACCATCCAGCACGCCTTCTTTTTTACCCTGGCGCCGCGCGTCGGAATCTTTGGCATCTTCGATGGCATCGTCGAAGGTTTCGGTGATAAAGCAGTTAAGCGCCCGTGCGGCTTCGGCCGTGCGTACGTGTTCGGTCACCAGCTCTTCGGCAGTGAAATCTTTTTTCTTGAGACCATCGAGGGCGGCGGCAATCGTCAGATCGGTCAGCTTGGTCATCGTCTTACTCCACTACCTTCGGCACAACAAAAAACCCGGCGGTCGCTTCCGGTGCATTGGCGAGGATCTGTTCCTGGCAGTTGCCATCGCTGACTTCATCGGCGCGACGCGGCAGGGCCATGTCGATGACCGAGGTCAGCGGCTCGACGCCGGTGGTATCAACGGCATTCAGCTCCGACACCATAGCGAGGATTTTATTCAGCTCGCCAGTCAGGGTTTCTTCCTCCGCCTCGGTCGTGCGAATACGCGCAAGACGGGCGACTTTGCGCACGGTGGCGCGGTCGATCACGGGGGCTTGGGTGGTCATGCCAGTTATCTTTCTTTTTTCGTTTGCGAATGGCGAAATCCGCAGCAAGATGTAGCACGATGATAGTGGGAATCAAAGAACTGAGGGCAAAACTGACCGGGCGGGCCCGCCTGCTGGCGCTCGATCATGCTAAGACGCGCATCGGCGTGGCGCTGGGTGATCTGACCACGGGACTAGCCACCCCTTTGACCGTTTTAAACGGAAAAAATTTTACAGAAAATGTCGGTTTGCTAGCGATGCTTTGCCAAGAATATGGAATTAAAGCGTTCATTATCGGCCTGCCGCTTGATATGGATGGCAGCGAAGGCCCCCGCGCGCAGAGCGTGCGGCACTTTGCCCTCAACCTTGAAAAGGCGAAAGAACAGCTCGGCTTTAAACCTGTGATCGCCTTTGTGGACGAACGGTTGACCAGTTTCGACGCAGATGAGCGCATTGCCGAACTCGACCGGCGCGGTCAGACCAAAGCGCGCGAGATGCAAGACGCGCTGGCAGCACTCGCCATCATGGAAGATGCGTTACGGCAGCTGGGCGACTAACCCGCCTTTGGCCCACGCTTTTTGACAGCGGCCGTGGCGGGTTTTTCCACCACGGGCGTGGCGGTCAGTTTGACCTCGGCCAGCGTGTTGTCCAACAGTTTTGATGGCAATTCCATCATCTCGGCGCGGCGTGTCCACAGGAGGGCACAGCGCACGTCCTTATCCGGATAAATCTGCTGCAACGCCAAGCGATAGGCGGCCATCTGCACGATATATTTGCGTGGCGCTTTTTCCGGCGAGAGCGGGATATTACGGCCGTTTTTGTAATCGACGATGGTCACCGTCTTGTCATCAATCAATAAACGGTCCACCTGACCTGACAAAAGCTTGGGCACGTTGTCATGATAGAGCTTGCCGGTAATGCTGACCTCTGCCTTGGCTTTGGGGCCAAACAACGCGCCAAAGCGCGCATCATCCAGCACCGCCTTTACCTGCTTGGCGGTGGCCCGCTGATCGGCGGGGTCCAGGTTCCAGCGCGGCTGGGCAAGATACCCTTTGATGATGTCATCGCGCCCCTTGCCCTCGACACCCGGCAGGAATTCCAGCAGCGCGTGAACGGCCGTACCCAGTCGAATGTGATAATCATCCGCCGGTGGCAAGAGGGGCGAGGCGGCGGTGATGATATTGTCGTTGGTACTAAAATAGTCAGAGGGGCGGAAACGCTCCGCACCTTCGGCCTTCTGCGGTGCTGCCGGTATATGACGGGCCCAGGCAGGCACACCCACGACAGAAACGCTTTTCTGCGGCTTGACGCCGTCCGGTTGCGGCTTGGCCGTCTGCGGCGTCTCGAAACGAATGACGCCTGTATCATCGATGCGGATCTCGTCGCCCAATTCTTTTTTCAGACCATGGGTGATCAGCTCGTACCAGCTTTTATCGGTCTGACGCGCGGCATTTTGATAGCCATAGACATAGAGACGATCGGCCGCCCGTGTCATCGCCACATACAGCAGGCGGCGGAATTCGCGGTCGCGCTCGGCCTCTGCCGCATGACGCTCAGCGCGGAAACGGTTGCTTTCCAAATCGGCGCGTGGCACCCACAGCGGCACATCGCGGTCGCCATCGGGCCACAAAAAGCGCGGGCGCGCACGGGTGTTATCTTCGGGCAGACCTGTGGTATCGGGCAAAATCACCACCGGTGCTTCCAATCCCTTGGCCGAATGCACGGTCATGATGTTAACACGCGGCGATTCCGGGTTGAGGTTGATCTGGCGTTTGACTTCCGCCTCACCGGCCTCCAGCCAGGACAGGAAGCCCTGCAAGGACGGCACGTGGGTTTTCTCGTAGCGCTCGATCGCGTTCATGAATTCGACCATCGGATCTTCGGCTTCGAAACCAAGCCGCGCATAAAGGGCATTGGCCCCCGCCTGACTTTTACCGTCGGGGCGACGGGCGGCGCAATCATTGAAAAGAATCCCGGAATAAAACTCATAGGGGCGCTCAGACGTAAAGCGCGCCTTTAAGTCCTGCAAATAGGCAACGGCATTTTTAAGGGCGGGGTCAGCCTTGTCTCCGGCAGCGGCATCGCGGAGCGCTGTCCACAAATCACCTTTACGACCCACCGCGATATCTTCCAGCTGCTGATCGTTCAAGCCCAAAAGCGGCGATTTCAACACGCACGCCAGTTTGTAATCATCACGCGGGAACAACAGCCACTCGCCCACCGCCACCAGATCCATGACGACAATTTGTTCGCGCAGCGACATCCGGTCGGCACCCGACACCGGGATATCGCGCTTTTTAAGGGCGCGCACTAGTTGGTCAACAAAGGCCGAACGCCGGCGCACCAAAATCATGATGTCGGACGGCGACATCGCGCGGTTACGGCTGGGCAGTTTTTCTTTGGTATCAAGCCAGGTTTTAATCTGATCAGCGATTTTATCGGCCAATACCGCGCCGGGGTCGGTGCCCGTTTCGTCACTGGGTAGGGGCAAGGCCCAGGG
>JAIXUW010000068.1 GCA_027483355.1 Alphaproteobacteria bacterium | reverse complement strand
TGATCCGGCCGGGCGAATTTTGCTGAGCGTGTCGCCGTCGGCGGTCACCAGCATATCGGCACCGATGATGGTATCGGCACCGGCCACGCCAATACGCACGGTATTGATATCATCGGGCGTGCGCGCGATGCGGATATGGCTGGTGACGGCGCCACCTTTTTGGGCAAGGCCCGTCTGGTCCATGGTGGTGGCGCCTTTGCCCTCGATATGGGCGGCCATCGCCAGAATGGCGCCAATGGTAACCACGCCGGTGCCGCCAATGCCGGTGACCAGAATAGCCTCGGGCTGTTCAAGCTGCGAGAGTGTGGGTTGAGGCATGGCAGCGAAGTGACGCTCCAGCGCGTCGCTGACTTCGGCGGCGGCGGGTTTTTTGAGTTTGCCACCCAGGACAGTGACGAAACTGGGGCAGAAACCTTTGACGCAGGAATAGTCTTTATTGCAGGTCGACTGATCGATCTGGCGCTTGCGGCCATATTCGGTTTCAACCGGCGCAATCGACAGGCAGTTCGATTTCTGGCCGCAATCGCCGCAGCCTTCGCAAACCTGTTCGTTGATTATGATGCGCTTGGCGGGGTCGGGCATCAGGCCGCGCTTGCGGCGGCGGCGTTTTTCCGCTGCACAGGTCTGGTCGTAAATAAGGGCGGTGGTGCCTTTGATCTCGCGCATCTCGCGCTGGATGGCGTCCAGGTCGTCGCGGTGATGCAGGGTGATACCAGCGGGCAGCGGCGGCATTTCTTTATATTTTTCGACATCATCCGAGACAACGCGGATTTCCTTGACGCCCTCGGCGCGCAGTTGCTGGGTGATTTTATGCACGCTCAATTCGCCATCGACATGCTGGCCACCGGTCATGGCAACCGCATCGTTATAGAGAATTTTATAAGTGATGTTCGATTTCGCCGCCACCGAGGCGCGGATGGCTAGAGTGCCCGAATGGAAATAGGTGCCGTCGCCCAGGTTCGAAAAGACGTGCGGTTCGGTGGTAAAGGGCTGCTGGCCAATCCAGGGCACACCTTCGCCACCCATTTGGGTGAACATGGCGGTATCTTTGGTGATCCACATCGCCATGTAGTGGCAACCGATACCAGCGAGCGCGCGGGAGCCTTCGGGCACTTTGGTCGAGGTATTATGCGGGCAGCCCGAACAGAAATAGGGCATCCGCACCACGGGGGCTGGCTTAGCTTTTACTTCGAGTCCGCGTTCGATGACATCAAGCCGCGCCGCAAAGGCGCTGACGTCGCTGGTGTCTTTGAGACAGGTCAGAATAGCCCGGCCTATTTGCGAGGCGGAGAGTTCCAGCGTTTCGGGCAGGAGCGGTGCGCCATCTGCGGTGGTCTTACCCGAGACGCGGGGGCGTTGATCAGCCGGGAGATTAAACAGCTGATTTTTCAGCTGGCTTTCGATCAGGCTGCGCTTTTCTTCGGCCACCAGAATATGCGGCGTCGCGGCCGCGACCTTGGCCATGCCAACGGGATCGAGCGGCCAGGTGAGCGAGACTTTATAGACAGCAATGCCCATGCTTTCGGCGCGGGTACGGCTGATGCCCAGATCGTCGAGGGCTTGCATGGTATCTTGCAGCGCCTTGCCCGTCGCCACAATGGTCAGGCGTTTATCGCGCGGATTGAGGACATAGCGATCAAGGTTGTTGGCGCGCGCATAGGCTTGGGCGGCGGGCAGTTTGAAATTGATTAGGCGGTCTTCTTGCGCAATGGGCGGATCATACCAGCGGATATTGAGGCCTTCGGCCGGCATATCAAAGTCGCTGGGCAGGCGGAAATCCAACGCGAAAGGATCAACATCGACCGAGGCCGAACTATCAGCGAAATCGGAAATGACTTTAAACCCCGTCCAGCAACCCGAATAGCGCGACATGGCAATACCATGCAGACCCAGCGCCATACCGTCGGCGATGCCGGCAGGATTCAGCGTCGGGATCATGCAATGGATAAAGGCTTGCTCCGACTGGTGCGGAAAGGTCGATGATTTGCAGGCATGGTCGTCGCCCGCCAGCGCCAGGACGCCGCCATGTTTTGAGCTACCCGCACCATTGGCGTGTTTCATCACGTCGAGAGAGCGATCAACGCCTGGCCCTTTGCCGTACCACATACCCACAACGCCGTCGTATTTGGCGCCGGGGCCAAGGTTGAGTTGCTGGCTGCCCCAGACGGCGGTGGCGCCCAGGTCTTCGTTGATACCGGGTACAAAAGTAATGTCGTGCTGGCGAATGAAGTCACCTGCACTGTTGATGGCAAGATCCAGCGCCCCCAGGGGCGAGCCGCGATAGCCGGAAATAAAGGTGGCTGTTTTCAGCCCCTTTGCCTGATCGAGCTGGTGTTGCATCATCGGGATGCGCACCAATGCTTGCAGACCGTTCAAATATATCCGGCCCGATGCTTTAGCGTATTTGTCGTCCAGCGTGACGGTCGTGCGCATATCAACGTGCTTGCTCATCGGCTAAAAACCCCTGATCTATGAAGGCGCTAACAGGATAAAGGATAGGGCGGGGAGGGCAATATTTTAAGGGGACAATTTAACATAATACAAGGATTGTTCTACAGCGGGGTCATAAGGGGGGTGGCAAGGCGCGGTCCAGCCTATTTCTAGCCATAAACGCTTCCCGAATCTAAAAATCCTGTGCTATCAATGGCGCGCAAGCTTGGGCTGTATAGCCGCTTGCCGCCTCGCGCCAGAACGCGGGGATCTGAACTTAGGAAGGGGTGATTACCATCGTACAAGTCATCGTACGCGACAATAACGTCGATCAGGCACTGCGGGCATTGAAGAAAAAAATGCAGCGTGAAGGTCTTTTCCGCGAAATGAAGCTGCGCCGCCACTATGAGAAGCCTTCTCAGAAGAAAGCGCGCGAAAAATCGGAAGCCGTTCGTCGTTATCGTAAGCTGGAGCGCAAACGCAAAGAGCGCGACGGCGAGTAATCGTCCTGCAGATCACTTGCGTCTGCCGATCTTAAGATAACCAAACAAAAACCCCCGAAGTCTGGCTTCGGGGGTTTTGCTATGAACAGATCGATTTCAAAGGGGGGCTGTTGCGGTCTCGAGATAAGCCGCGGCCTGCGCGTCATCTTGTTCCAGCAGCGGCAATAGCGCGGTACGCACCCGCGCATGATAGGCATCAATCCACGTCCGTTCGACGTCATCTAGCAGAGAGGCTTCGATCAGGGCGCGGTCATAGGGTGCCAAAGTCAGCGTTTCAAAGGCGAGAAGTTTTCGGCCCTGATCATCCTGCTTACCTGTATCAATCACCAACAGTAGATTTTCAATACGGATGCCGTAGGCATTTTCTTTATAATAGCCGGGCTCGTTCGATAAAATCATGCCGGGCATGAGAGGCACGTTGGTGTTGCGTGGCGACAAGCCGCAGGGCCCTTCGTGGACCGAGAGATAACTGCCGACGCCATGGCCGGTGCCATGGGCGTAATCAAGGCCAATTTCCTGCAATGGTAGTCGGGCCTTGGCGTCTAATATATGGCCGGTGGTGCCTGCGGGGAAAAGGCTCATCGCCACCTGGACGTGGCCTTTTAACACGCGGGTGTAGTGGTCGCGCATTTCGGCATCGACGGGCCCCACTGCGATGGTGCGGGTGATATCGGTGGTGCCGTCGAGATATTGCGCGCCGGAATCGACCAGGTAAATCGGCCCCGCCTCTAACGGCTTTGAGGTGGCGGTACTGGCGCGGTAATGCACAATCGCCCCATTGCCGCCCGCGCCGGAAATCGTATCAAAACTCAAACCCCTCAACAGGGGGTTATGGCGTCGGTAAGACAGCAGCAGTTCCGCCGCCGTGATTTCGTCGTGCTGGGCGACGATCCCGGGTGCGGCCAGAGCTGCCAAAAACCGGGTAACCGAGGCGCCATCCCGCAGATGGGCGGCGCGGGTGCCTTTAACTTCCGCGCTATTTTTACAGGCTTTTAAAAGGGCGAGCGGGGTGCGGGCCCGATGGAGCGTGGCGCCTTGTGCCATCAGCGCCGCCTCTAGAGCGCCGGGCGCACTGGCGGGGTCCAGCCAAAGGGTGCCCGCTGTGGCGGCGGTCAGCACGGCGGGTAAAAAATCATCCAGCGGATGGATCGTCACATCAGTACCAACCCAATCGCGGGTAGCCTGTGGTACTTTACGCGTCTCAATAAACCATGCGGCGCGGCCATCGGCATAAGCCAACAGGTAAGACAGCGCAAAAGGCGTGCAGGGCACATCGCCGCCGCGCACATTGAGGAGCCAGCAAATATCTTCGGGCAGCGTGACGGCCAGCATCTGGCAATGGGCTTCCTGTAGGATACGCCCCAGGTTCTGACGCTTTTCGGCGGATGCAATCCCGGCATAAGCCAGATCATGCGGTACCACTGGTGCCAAGGGGGCGGGGGGCCGGGCGCTGCCCCAGGCTGCATCAAGCGGGTTGGTATCGAGAATTTTTAAGGTGGCACCCGCGGCCGTGACGGCTTCGGCAAGTCGCGCGACATCGGCGGGCGTGTGTACCCAACCATGAATGCCAAAGACTTGACCAGGGCGGAGATGGGTCTTCAGCCATTCAACCGGGGTCATGGTGATCAAAGGGGCCTGGTTTTCAGCGGTGCTGTAGCGTTTGAAATGCTTACCATCCACTTCGGCCAAAGTCTGAATGGTATAGCGCCCATCGGTAAAGAAGGCGGCCTGATCGGCGAGAATAATGGCAGACCCCGCCGAGCCATGAAAGCCGCTGATCCAGGCCAGGCGCTCGGCGCAGGCGGGGACATATTCACCCTGGAACTCATCGGCCCGGGGGATGAAGAAACCATCAATGCCGGCTTTTTTCATTTCGACCCGAAGGGCCACCAAGCGGTCAGCCACGGGGATAGTCTCCGGAGAGGCGGCCGCTTCAAGACGTTGCTTGAGGTCGCCAATAACCTGAAGGGCCGCTGGGGTTTCACCTTCAAACAAAAGCTGCCAGCGCTGGGGGTCAACATCTGTCGGGGCCGCTAAAATACCACGGAGCAGAGCGGTGACCTCGGCCGCGCCGCGTTTGCTGCCCTGGGCGGCCAGCTGTTGGTCCAGCGTGGCGACATCAGCGGCATCAAAAGCGGTCATCAGCTCTCTCCCATGCAAACCCAGGTAATTTCGTGCTTATTATTATAAAGATGCATGGCGAAAGAGCCAGGGATATCCAAAAGGGCGGCGACGGCCGCGTGGTCAGTGTCACCCTGAAATTTAATTGTGCAGACCATGTTTCTGACAAGGCCGCTGTCGCGCCAATTGTTGATCAGCCGCAACAGCCGCTCGGGATAGCAAATAATATCTGAAAACAGCCAGTCAACCGCACCAATCTCGGCGGGGGCGAGACCAAAGGCGCTTTGCTGGACAAAGCGGACATTCGGCAGACTGGCGATATGTGGGGCCAGAGGCGCTTTATCGACACTGATGACCTGCGCGCCCAGCCCTTGCAACACCCAGGTCCAGCCGCCGGGGCAGGCGCCGAGATCCAGACAGGTCTCGCCCGGCTGCGGCATCCGGGGGAGACGCGAGAGCGCTTCCCACAGCTTCAGATAAGCGCGATTGGGCGGGGTGTCTTTATCTTCGACAAAATCCCAGACCCCGTTGGGTCGCGACGATGAGCAGCTGGGGGCTGCCAGCATCAGGTCATCGCGGAGCAGTGTCCAGCTGCCGAGCGGGGCCGTCGGTACAGGCTGTCCAAACACCAGGGGCTTAGCGGAGACGTGAGGGAGTTTCTCGGCAATCAAGCCGGCGCGGCGATGATGGTAGACGGGGCAGAGCGCCCAGTTACGCTGAATATCGCGCAGCTGCCGCGCCGCATCGCCGATCGAGGTGATCGGTATAAAACGCGCATCCAGCCAGATGTTTTCGGCCCAGACAGCATGGGCGGGGCCACCGTTTTCGGCGAGGACCAAACGCTCTTCGACCGAGGTGACGGCATCCCCCAATTCATCGACCAGCTCGTCGATAAAACCATCGGCAGCCAGATAGGCGCGTATTATCTCGCTCATGTGAGTGACGATTTTTTGATGGTGCCGGCAGGCAAGGGGCTAAGGCGGCGGGTCGCTGTGGGCGCCTTTGATTTAAAAGCTTGATGGATATCCGCCGCCGCGATTTTTTTCTGCGTCGCCGCAATGCTGATAATAAATTCTTGGAATTTTATCAGCGCCTCGGGGTCGTGCATCAGGTCAAAGGCGTTGTGACGGATGCTGCTGTTCTCATGTTCATAGCGAATATCAAGATTAGATACGGCAACCCAAAAGCAGGTCTCTCTCTCCTGACCCGGTCTTTTAAGCTCGGTGAAGATCGCCACCAGCGAATGAAAGTTGCCAATACGCAAGATACCGCCGGTATTCTGCCATAAAGATTCCACTGTTCGATCGACGTTCATTTTAAAGCCTTGTTCGGTTGATTTACCGAACAGCTCCAGATCCACATCCAGCCCGGCTTGCTGCAGGTCATAAAGCGCGGCGCTGAGCTTATTGAAGCCTTTTATATAGGTGTTATCTTGCTGCGCGCTGCTGGCGGTAAACGCGTCGGCTATTTGTTTATTGGTTAGGCGTTTCATAGGGTGTTAAAGCCGTGCAGTTGGAGAGGTCAGGTCTGGGAAGCTAGCACTCAAACCGTCAATCATCAATACGGAAACAGGCTATGTAAATACATCAGCTATTTCAACTGCTTGCTTGCCGCCGATTCGCGGATGCGCTAATAATAATTTATGCAAAGCATATGGACCCCCATGGCTGCTTCCAATCTTGCCGCGCCGGCGCCTGCCGCCAAGCGGGCCCATGTAATTGTGGTGGGCAATGAAAAGGGCGGCTCGGGCAAATCCACCGTGGCCCTTCACGTGGCGGTCGGTCTCTTGCGTCTGGGCTACAGGGTCGGCACGGTTGATCTGGATAGCCATCAAGCGACCTTTACCTCTGCCATGAAAAACCGTTGGCGCACGATGTCTGGCGTCGAGGGCGCAGACTTGCCCATGTCCGAACATGTGCATATCGACCGCGCCGATGAATTGGGCGACGCCCTGTCCAAACGCGACACCGAGCGCTGGCGCGTCGAGACGGTGATTGATGAGCTGGCGGCGAACAATGACTTTGTGGTGATCGATACGCCCGGTTCTGACCGTTTTATGTCTGTGGTTGGTCATTCCTATGCGGACACTTTGATCACCCCAATGAATGACAGTTTTATCGACCTTGATCTGATCGCTAAGATTGATGCTGACACCTTGAAGCCGCTGCGCCCCAGCATTTATACCGAAATGGTCTGGGATTTGACGCGCCAGCGGCAAAAGCGCGATGGCCGCACGATCAATTGGTTTGTCATGCGCAACCGGCTGGGGGCGGATAGCCTGCACAAGCAGGACATCGCCCGTCTGGTGGGTGATTTGCAACGCCCCCTTGGCTTTACCGAGGCACCGGGCTTTGCTGAGCGCGAGGTCTACCGCCAATTGTTTTTGTATGGCCTGACGCTGCTTGATGTACGCCACGACAGCCGTTTTGCCGAGCGTTATAAGCTTGATCTGGCCAGCATCAATGCACGCCAAGAGGTTCGTAACCTGGTGCGGATGATCCTGCCGCAAAAGGAAGTCTCGACCTTGGCCCTGTTGCAAACAGCCTGATTGCTCTCATTTAAGAAAGTCCTGGTATGACGCAGCCGCATCGCTTTGATCCATCCATTTTGCGCGAATACGACATCCGGGGCAAAATCGGCATCACGCTGTCCGAAAACGACTGTTACTACGTGGGCCGTGCCTTTGGCACGCTGCTGCTGCGCCGGGGCGGCAAGACCGCGTCGCTGGGCTATGATGGGCGCGAAACTTCGCCGGTTTTTGCAGCGGCCGTCGCCCGTGGTCTTAACGATTGTGGTATTGATGTTGAAATGGTGGGTCTGGGCCCAACCCCCATGGTCTATTTCGCCATGGTGCAACGTCAGAAAGATGCCGCCGTCATCGTCACCGGCTCGCACAGCCCCCTCAGCGATAACGGCATCAAAATGGCCTATCGTGACAGCCCGTTTTACGGCGATGCGGTGCAAAGTATTGGCCGCCTGGCAGCTGCCGCCGATTTCGTCAGCGGGCAGGGCACCCTCAGCCACTATGATATACGTGATGACTATGTTGATCGTCTGCTGGCCGAGTGGCGCGGTGGTCGCGCCCTGAAAGTGGGCTGGGACAATGGCAATGGCGCGGCCGGCGAGATATTGCAGCGCCTGACCGCCAAACTGCCGGGCGAACATCATCTGCTCTATGCCGATATTGATGGGCGTTTTCCCAACCATCACCCTGATCCAACGGTTGAGAAAAATATGCGCGATCTGGCAGCGCTGGTGCGCGAAAAAGGGCTTGATATCGGCATCGGTTTTGATGGCGATGCCGATCGCATTGGCGCGGTCGATGCCGAGGGCCATTTTATGGCGGCCGATGTGCTGATGGCTGTTTATGCGCCAGAAGTTCTTAAAAATACGCCCGGTGCCACTGTCATTGGTGACGTCAAATGCAGTCGCGTTTTCTTTGACGAGGTGGTGCGTCTGGGCGGCAAACCGCTGATGTGGAACACGGGCCATTCGCTGATCAAGGCCAAGGCCAAGCAGGAAAAAGCGCCGATGGCGGGTGAATTGGCAGGTCATATCTGCTTTGCTGACCGCCACGACGGTTTTGATGATGCGCCCTATTGCGCGGTAAGACTGCTGAATTTGGTGGCGGAAAGTGCCAATGGCATCAAGGGTCTGACGGCGCATCTGCCCCGTATGCACAACACACCCGAGGCGCGCTTTCATGTACCAGCCAAACGCAAATTCGCGATACCGGGCGAAATTCTGGCGCGTTTAGAGAAAAGTAACCAGCCGGATGCCAGTATCAACGCGATTGACGGTGTGCGTGTCACGACACCAGATGGCTGGTGGTTGCTGCGCGCGTCGAACACCGAAGACCTTTTGGTCG
>JAIXUW010000052.1 GCA_027483355.1 Alphaproteobacteria bacterium | reverse complement strand
TGGACCTGACCTTGCGCGCCGCGGTTGCCAAAAATAACGCCTATGTCGCCGACCAATTGCTGGACCTCGGTGCTGACGTCAATTGCCACGAGGGTCGGCCCTTTTATATCGCCTATACTGAAGGCCATCTGCAGACAGCGGCGTTGTTGTTGAAATATAAGGCCGATACCAAAATGTCCTATAAGCGCCAAATTGATGATCGCTACCCGGAGGACTTCAAAGCCTTTGTGAAAGAGGCCGCCGCCTACCCCCTGCCCCCCAACATAACCATCAGCAAGCTCTTTGCCGAAAATGCGCGACAGATCAGCGAGAAAAAAATCAGCAAAAGTAAAGCCGCCGCCCCCGCATCTGAGCCGGAAATAAAGGCCGCGCCGCTTGCAAAAGTAAAACCGCCTGTTTAACGCCTAGAAAGAGATACGCCCATGTTCGGCTTCGGTAAAAAGAAAGAGACCCCACCCACAGAGCCTGCCGTGCCGGCCGTCCTGAGCGAAGAGACCGGCTATCAGGGCTCACCGGATTCTGTAGCGGAGGGGGCACGCTGGATGCCAGGTGACTACGATAAAAAGGTGCCTCTTTTGAAAGGCGCGATGCGGGCCTTTCGCGAAGGGCGACCTGAAAATCTGCGCGCTTTTCTGGGTTCTTATCTCGCTTTTAAAAGTGCGCTTGGTAGTTTTATCAGCATCGATAAAAAAGATATGGATGAAGGTACAACCACACTGATAGCGACACCCGTGGTTCAGCTACTGGAAGAAAGCGCTACACCCGCTGAAACCGTGGCCACCATCGCCGTGGATTTGCCGCCGTACTATGCACAAATCCTGCTCGATGTCAGCCTGCGCTACGCCTGCAGACAAAACAGCTTTTATGCGGTAGAGGCCCTGCTGGAAACCGGGGCCGATGTGAATTCCTACAGTGGCCGGGCACTGTTAATTGCCTGCGGTAAGAATAATCAACGCATCGGGGCCATTCTGTTGCGCTATGCCCCCGATATTGGCCTCACCCGGCGGGAGCAGTATAATGCCAACGCCCCCGAGGCGCTGGCAAAATTCGATGCCTTCATCGCCAACGCAAAAATCTACCCGCTGCCGGAGAGCAAGGCGGGACTTAAACTGCCCGGTGGAGATACGCCCGTAGCACAACAAACCCCTGCACTGGGGGGCAGCGCTACGGCAGTAGATAAACCACGCGCTATTCGCAAGGGCGGACCTAAGCCCCTCGATATCTAGGCGCCCGAGAGGGCCACACCTCCCTGCTCCGACTGGCAGTAGCGCACCGTCTTTTTCATTGCACGCAACGCTATGTAAAGACCCGTCCGGGAGACTGGCGGGATCATCGCCATAAGCGTATGCTAGATGGGCAAGATAAAAGACACAGAGGAAACCCGCCATGACCGATCTGCTCAGCACTCTCGCCGTTGGCCGCAAGGACGATAAAGACGCCCAGGAACTTTTGGGCGCTTATCTGGGCACTGAGCCCGCCATGGCGCTTAATCATACCGGTCCCACCGCTGCCCCCAGCACACCTTCGGCGGCACCCGCTGGTCCCGGTGGCATGGGCGGCGGTGCCAGCAACCGCGCGACCGCGCAGGCGGTGGTGGCTGGCATGCCATCGACCCCAGTGGTGCAAACGCCCGAATACGAAGTGTTTCGTAACGAAAAAAACGCGCTCGCCTTTTTTCTGTATCGGCAGGGCGCGCTTGATCATTTGTCGAATGACGGCCCCTTTTGGTTTCAGATTGATCGCGACCGTATTTTAGCGGGCACGGAAAATCACCAGACGATTTTCGAAGGCATGAACGAAGAGCTGATCAACATTGCACGTAGCCGCGGCGTGATTATGCTCGTCGAATTTGAAAACCAGCAGCCCGTCCGTTGCACGCCGTGTTATCTCACTGATACGATTTAAATCGGCTGGCACCTCACTCGCCACAAAACCGCATCATCAATACAGACGATTTAAATCTGCATTTCATTTGACAGCCGATTCGCTTCAGGTTAAGCTTTCTTTAAGGTTTCGACTTTAAGGGAGGATCGCTTGGATCTTATTCGCCTGAACGTCCTGCCGCCGGCCCATCGGCCGCCTGGCGCCAACAACAGCGATCTTGCGCTGCTTGTCATTGCCACTGCCGCCACCCGCATCGTTAAATGTACACAGGCCTCCCCTTGGGAGGTTTTTTTGTGCCCGCAACATGCACCGCGCTTTGCCATTCATTATCGCGCGCCGCGTAAGAAAATCCCGTAACCGCGCATCGTTTCTCTTGCGGCCCGTCTGCATGGACGCCGGGGCCAGACCAGCCGCATGTCATCCACAACCGCTCGCGTCCTAAGGGGAAAAAGTCACGATGGGGAAGAAATCAAAAGTCGCCACCTACAAAGCAAACCGCGCACCTGATGAAGCGAAAGTCAGAAGTCTCCACGGTGGCGGCTGGGATCCGCTCAACAGCGGCCTCAGTGATCGCCGCGACCAAAGCTACGTCAAGAACGTGCGTCCCCGCTCGGAAGGGCAAAAAAGTCTGATGGAGGCGATTGCCGCCAATAATCTCGTCATGGCGATTGGCCCTGCCGGTACGGGTAAAACCTATCTGGCCGTCACCGCCGCGGTCGAAGCATTTGAAGCGGGTAAGGTTGACCGTATCATCCTGTCACGCCCCGCCATCGAGGCTGGCGAGAAAATCGGTTTTCTGCCCGGTGACCTGCAAGACAAAATGGCGCCCTACCTGCGCCCCCTTTATGACGCGCTGAATGACCGCATGGGGCTAAAGCGCCTTAAGCAGCATATCGACTCGGGCGAAATCGAAATTGCCCCGATCGGCTACATGCGCGGCCGCACCCTCAACAACGCTTTCGTCGTGATTGATGAAGCGCAGAACTGCACTTATGGTCAGCTGAAAATGATCGTCAGCCGCCTGGGCTGGAATTCAACCATGATCATAACCGGCGACCCCGGCCAATCGGATTTGCTGGACGGTATCTCGGGTCTGTCCGATATGGCGGCGAAACTGGCAACCGTACCCGGCATCGCGGTGGAAAACTTACGTGAAACCGACATCGTGCGTCACCCGCTGGTGGCGAAAATGCTCGAAGTGATCTAACAACGCTTGTGACGGCAATAAAAAAGGGCGGGAGAAATCCTGCCCTTTTTTATTTATCCTCGGTGACATCCAGATTGGCACCCAACACATCGGCCCAGGACAAGGCCTGCAGGGGTTTGTCCTGCGGAGTCGGCGGTGCCACTGGTACGGGCGATGCGACGACGGGTGACGGTGTTTCAGCGGTAGGTATATCCCACGGCATCGGCGCCGCGGCTTCTGCGACCGGCAGGGGTACCGGTGCCGGCTGCACGCCGACGCTGGCTGTCTCTTCATTCGCCATCGACATGCCCAGCACATCGGCCCAATTGAGGGGACCTGGCAAAGGCGAGAGAGCGGCACGCGCGGCTTCACGTTCGGCCTTAGCGTCTTCTTCGGCGCCAAACTGGCGACCCATACCCATGATGGCATCCCAGGTGACATCGCCCGTTCCCGTAGCGGCCTCGCCGACGGTGGCGGCGCGATCGGCCAGCGGCGTGGCAGAGGCTTCACCCGCACCAATCACTTCCATCCAATTCAGTGGCCCGCCTGGTACTTTTTCGGCCACGGCGGCAGCGGCAGTCTTTTCAGTGGGAGTCGTAGCCTGTGCCACGCGGGCGGCGGCACCGGCATCATCGCCGGTGGCGACGAGTGCCGCATCGGCCGGGCTGATGGTCTGATGCGCCTCGGCCACCCCGGCAATTGCGGTCATGCCATTGATCAGATAATTATCGGCGCCGCCGTTTTTGGCGATGACAAAACCCTGGGCCATCGCTTCGATATCGCGGTTGGCGGGTGTCGCCAGCTGGCTTGCATCCCATTTGGGGTTACGCAGGCGCCGCAGGACGGCATCGACCGAGCGTAGCGCTTCCAGCGCGTCTTCAGACGGCGGCGGGATCGGCAGGAAGCGGTGGACCCGCATGGCGCGCGCGTGACCAATATCGGAATTATAGACCTGCATTTCCTGCACCGACGAGCCGAAGGCGCAGATGGCGCGACCCTCAACAAAGCCTTTCAAGCCTTCATAAGAGGCACGGTCACGCACCTGCACGCTGGCGTTCTGACTGTCCGTATAACCAGCCCCGCCACCCTGACCGCGCGCAAAACCCGATACTTCGGTGACAATGGCTTTACCCACGGTCTTTTCAAAGAACTCTTTGGTTTGGGTAGGGTCTTCAAGTTTGCCAAACAGCTTGATGTTACAGTTGGCGGTGATCGAGCGCGCTTCTTCTTTGACGCGTTTTTCCAGGGCGGGCAAATCCTGACCGGCGAAGACAAGACTAAAACCAAGCGAACGCGCCTGGGCCGCCATCACCGCCATACCTTGCGAGGTATAATAGCCAACCTCGTCGAAGATGGCGATAAAAGGCGTCGACGACGTGGTAGGTTTATTCTCGATGGCGGTGGCACTTTCGCCCTCGACCGTGTTACCCAGGGTTGCCCCCATCATCCCCTTCAACGTCGAGGCGATGATTTTACCAAGGTTGGCCGTCTCGTCGTTTGATTTTTCCAACGCCGGGATCAGCACCACCAGAATGCGGCGGTTCAAAACGATATCGAGCATATCGATGTCGGCCGCCTGGGTGTCAAAGATAAAGCCATAGTCATCACCCAGCGACTGCATCGAGCGAGTGAACTGCATCGACAAATAGCCGTGCTGCTGGTTAGGCGTCGAGGTATCGGGCATCGAGCCGTCGGGCTGCTGCTTGGCATTGCCTTCATCATCGAAGGCGCGGTCGTCATAACCGGGCAGTTCTGCCAGATAGGATTTCACCTGGGCGGTCAGATGTGCTGGCACCTGGGTATCGCGGGCGAGCTTGATAATCGCCTTGAAGGTGAGGAACTGGCGGATGACCCCAATTGAGAGCGGAATATTCTGGTTCTCGCGCTTCCAGACGAGGCACGGCATCAGGGCCGAGACCAGCGCCACTGCCCGTTCTTTCCACATGGCGTTATCGCCCTCGGCATCGGGCATCAGGCTCACCAGCATGTTGGTGAGATAGGAGGCAGAGCCAGATGAGAACGGGTTCAGCGTGTTCGACGGCACCTTGCCCGACACGTTGCCGGTCATATAGTTCATGATCAGCACGTCATCATCACGGCCAAAACGCCGCGCCATGGCGGATAAGGTCGACCACAAATCGGTATCGGCTTTACCATCGATAAAGATGAAACCTGACGCCCAGGTCAGCGCGTTGCAGGCATAGGACTTAAGGCCGTAGGTCTTACCGGAACCCGTGGTACCCAGATACAGGCAATGCGTACGGGCGTCGGAGTTGGTAAACCAGATTTCCTCGCCGGTATCGTTATCGTTGCCCAGGTATAAAATACCATCAGCCATGCCGATCGAGCCATCGGGGCGTTTATAATTGGGATCAGGGCGGCGCGCCGATTTGGGCAGCTTGAAGGGCAATTTCAATTTCTGGCGCATCAGCCACCAGAAATAAAGGCAGCAGACAAAGAAAATCAGATCAGCAAAAATATAAAGCTGGGGCTGGGTGGCGATACCAGCGGCGGCCATGGCATAGAGGGTGATCGCCGTCGAGGGTGACAGGAGTGCATCGCGCATCCGCGCGGTCCAGGGGCGCGCGTCGCGGAGGATATCCTCGTGCCGGTACTCGTATTTCGCCTTTAACGCCACAGCGGTATGACCATTCCTTTTTTTGGCAGCTTATTCATCAAACAATTGTTCAGCCGGTACCGG
>JAIXUW010000314.1 GCA_027483355.1 Alphaproteobacteria bacterium | reverse complement strand
GCAGAATTTGACGAAGATGATAAAAGGCCACTGAGTGCAAAGCTCCCCGATGGGCAGGAGGTTTTATGGTGGTATCACGTAGCGCCGGTGGTAGCGGTGCAGCACGACAATGGTGATATCGAGAACTATGTCTTTGACCCGGCCCTTTTTGATGGTCCTGTTACCTGCGCTGATTGGGCGAAAACGATTGACGCGCAACCACATCAAATCGCGGTGGCCCCCTATCAACAGGGTATTCCGGGGAGAGCGGGGTGGTATATTCCGTTACCTCCCATGTGCCGGCGCCATCGTATCGGTGAAGATAAACTGCGTCAGATGATCAAAGAGCCCAGCCCTGAAATCGATGCGCGGAGCTATGTGGATGCGCGGCAAAGCGTCGCCGAAAAATTATCTGAATATATCAGCACAGGGCTCCCCAACCGGGTGGTTTTTGCCAGTGACTTACGCAAAAAAGCGGAGGCAAGCGGCTATTCGGTGGCGCGGCGCGGCCGCGGCTGGATCAGTGCGGAGCTCTATGCGCAAAACCCGCGTTTGCGCCAACGCGGATTTACGGCTTTACAGGTCACCTTTGCCGCGATTGTTCTGGGCGCAGAGGGGCGTCGCTTGGTACGAGAGCTTGAGACGTGTATAAAGAATAAAGCCGTTTCGCACAGTAAAAAAGGGCAACAGCCATGATGAGCAGTAGCAGCCATATTCGCCGGATCATCGAGAAAGATGGTCAGACTCTGGTGTCGTTTGACGATCACAGTGCCTATTTCATCGCGGGGCCGGACGTGGCCGATGCGCTGCGGCAGGCGCAGGCGGCTGAGCTGATCGTCCATTTCACCTATGATAAGGATTTAAACATTCTGGGTGTGGTGGCGCACGGCGCTTAAGGGTTCTCTTCACAGTTATGCATAATCTAGGGCGCTTTGTGCCGTAACGGGCTGTGTTTGTCTTTTCGGTCGCAGCGGAAGTGCGGTATATTTTAGACTGAAAACCGTTCACTCATATCTTGCCAGCCTGAAAGTGCCCTTCATGTCGACGCTGACTCCCGCCAAACTGACCACTGCCAATGTGACCCCGGTGACCAATCCGGCGACGGATGAAAAGCTGTATGAGGTCACCCATGCCTTGCCGCCTGAGGTCGATGCGGCGGTGGCCCGCGCCAAAATCGCCTTTAAAAAGTGGAGCGGTGAAACCGCGCTGAAACGTTCGCGCGTGATGTTTCGCTTTCTTGAACTGTTGAACCGTCACCGCGAAGAATTGGCGGCGGTGATTACCCGCGAACACGGCAAGACGCTGGATGACGCACGCGGCGAAGTACAGCGCGGCATCGAGGTGGTTGAATTTGCCTGTGGGATGCCGCATTTGCTGAAAGGGGAATTCAGCGAGAATGTCGGCACCGGGGTGGACGGCTATTCGTTCCGCCAGCCGCTGGGTATTTGCGCCGGCATTACGCCGTTTAACTTTCCGGCGATGATCCCGCTGTGGATGTTTCCGCTCTCGGTTGCCTGTGGCAATTGCTTTATCCTGAAACCTTCCGAAGTTGATCCGGGTGCCAGTGATCTGATCCATCGCCTGTTCATGGAAGCGGGTGCGCCCGAAAACGTCCTGCAGGTCGTCAATGGCGGCAAAGAGGCGGTCGACGCCATTTTGGCCAACCCCGATATCGCGGCGGTGAGCTTTGTGGGCTCGACCCCGGTGGCGCAATACGTGCATCAGACCGCCAGCCAGAATGGCAAGCGGGTGCAGGCTTTGGGTGGTGCAAAAAACCACATGGTCATTATGCCTGATGCGCCGATGGATCAGGTGGTCGAAGCGTTGATGGGGGCGGCCTATGGCTCGGCGGGTGAACGCTGCATGGCGATTTCGGTGGCGGTGCCTGTGGGCGACGAGACGGCGGATCGTTTGATTGCGGCCCTGCAGGAGCGTGTTGCTAAAATTAAAATCGGCCCCGGCACAGAAGCCGGTGTCGAGATGGGGCCGCTGGTCAGCCGCAAGCACCGCGACAAGGTCTGTGCCTATATTGAGGCGGGCGAACGTGAAGGCGCCAAATTGGTGGTCGATGGCCGCAAAGCCCCCGCCGCCAGCGAGAAAGGGTATTTCCTGGGTGGTTGCCTGTTCGATAACGTCACGCCGCAGATGAAAATTTATCAGGAAGAAATCTTTGGCCCCGTGCTGTCGGTTGCCCGCGCCAAAGATTACGCCCATGCCTGCAAGCTGGTCGATGACCATCCGTTTGGTAACGGCGTTGCCATCTTTACCCGCGACGGCGGCATTGCCCGCGATTTCGCCCAGCGCATTCAGACCGGCATGGTCGGTATCAACGTGCCGATCCCGGTGCCAATGGCTTATCACAGCTTTGGCGGCTGGAAACGGTCTTTATTTGGTGACGTGCATATGCATGGCATGGAAGGCATTCGTTTCAACACGCGCCTGAAAGCCGTCACCGCCCGCTGGCCTGAAACCATGCAGGCTGAATTCACCATGCCGGTTTCAAAATAATGACTGGTAAAAAGCCCCCCAAGGCCGTCGGCAAGAATGCGCGTACCATTAAAGGTGGCGCCAGTGCGGCGGGTGGCGGCAAGGGCGGCGGTCCGCGCGGCGCGCAAAAAACCGTGCGGGTAAAAACGCGCGAGAAGCGCAGCATCTCGTCCTCGCGCTGGTTGGAACGGCAATTGAACGATCCCTATGTGGCGGCAGCCAAGTCGGAAGGCTTTCGCAGCCGTGCTGCCTATAAACTCATCCAGATTAATGAAGAACTTGATTTTCTGCGTCCCGGTCAGCGTGTGATCAATCTGGGGGCGGCCCCCGGCGGCTGGACGCAGATTGCCGTCGATATTGTGCAGCCGGGCCGCACCGGCGGCAAAGTGGTCGCCATTGATTACCTGGAAATGGTTGATGTGCCGGAAAGTACGTTTATCCAGCTTGATTTTATGGATAACGATGCGCCGCAGCGCCTGATGGAGGCGATTGGCGGGGCGGCCGATGTGGTGCTGTCCGATATGGCGCCGCCGACCATGGGCCACCGCAAAACCGATCACTTGCGCGTAATGGGGTTGGTCGAGGCCGCCTATGAGTTCGCCGTGGAAATTCTGTCACCGGGCGGGGTGTTTTTATCCAAGGTCTTTATGGGTGGGACGGAGAAAGATTTACTTAACGCCCTGAAAAAAGACTTCAGCAAGGTCAAGCACATTAAGCCGCACGCCTCCCGCGCCGACAGTTCGGAAATGTATGTTGTGGGTATGGGCTTTCGCAGCTAAAATCTAAGTCCTGCAAGCACTTTTTGAGGGTCGGGTCCGCTGCGTGACGACGGCCCAGGACTTCACACATGACCCCCGCCGCCCGTATCGAAGCCGTCATCGACCTTTTGGGTCAAGTCATCGACACAACGCGCCCGGCCGATGCGCTGACCTCGGCCTATTTCCGCAGCCGCCGTTTTATTGGCTCGAAGGATCGCCAGGCGATTATCACCCGGCTCTACCGTCTCATGCGCGCCTATTACCGCCTGTCGTGGTGGGTGCGCAAAAACAACGTTGAGATCAGCGCGCGTAGCCTGACCATTGCCGGTTTGATCCTCGACAAAGAACACAGCCCCGACTCGCTTGATCGCGCTTTTTCGGGCGAGCGTTATGACCCCGCGCCGCTGGGCCGGGGTGAGCGGATGATGGCCGATGCGCTGGAGGGCAAAGACCTCACCGTGCCGGAAATGCCCGAAGCCGTGCGCTGCGAATGCCCGCCCTGGGCCGAAGAATCCTTGCGACGCGCGCTGGGGGACAGGTTCGAAGAAGAACTCTCGGCGATGTTGACCGCCGCCCCCCTTGATGTGCGGGTCAATACCATCAAGGCGACTCGTGACGATATTCTGGCGCGATTGCAGGCGGAGGGTTACGAGGCGGAAGCCGGTAAACACGCCCCCCATGCCATTCGCCTGTTTGGCCGCCCGCATATTTTGCAGCATGAATTGTTTCAGGCAGGGATGTTTGAAATTCAGGACGAAGGCTCGCAGATGGTGGCGGTGGTGGCCGATGCGAAGCCCGGCGAGCAGGTTGTCGATTTCTGTGCAGGTGCGGGTGGTAAAACATTGGCCTTGGCTGCGTGTATGGCCAACAAGGGCCGCGTGGTGGCGATGGATGTGCTGGGTAAACGCCTTGACCGCGCCAAAGAGCGCTTTCGCCGCGCCGGTCTGCATAACATCGAAACTCGGGCGCTGAGCAGCGAGCGGGACAAATACGTCAAGCGCCATCAGGGCCATTTTGATCTGGTGCTGGTCGACGCACCCTGTTCGGGCACGGGTACCTGGCGGCGCGACCCGGATAAACGCTGGCGGCAATTGGGCCCCGGTTTGGAAACGCTGATCCCGTTGCAAAAAGATATTCTTGAAAGCGCCAGCCGGATGGTGAAGCCGGGGGGGCGTTTGGTCTATGCCACCTGTTCGCTGCTGCCCGATGAAAACGAAGACCAGATCGCAGCCTTTATGACAGCACACCCGCAATTCAAAAGACGCGGGGATGATTTGTCCTTGAGCCCGGCGCGGCATGACACCGATGGTTTCTATGCCGCCGTGCTGTGGCGCGAGGCCGCCGTATGAGTGACGTCCTGCAAAACGTCGCGAAACTTGCGGCGGCGCGCGATGTGTTGCGCTTGCAGGCCGAAAAAGTGGCGCAGAGCTATCTGCGTGGGCCGCACGGTCGCCGCCGTGCCGGGAGTGGCGAGACGTTTTGGCAGTTCCGCCCCTATGTGGCGGGTGATATGCCGCGCGATATTGATTGGCGGCAGACCGCCAAGCGTGATGATGTTTTCGTGCGCGAGCGCGAACATGAGGCGGCGCAAGCCTTGTGGATTTGCCGCGATGCTTCGGCGTCGATGGACTATGCCAGCCG
>JAIXUW010000226.1 GCA_027483355.1 Alphaproteobacteria bacterium | reverse complement strand
CGCAGGAAGAATTCTTTCACACCATCAACGCGCTGATTGATCAGGGCAAACAGGTCGTCGTCACCGCTGACCGTAGCCCGGCTGAGCTGAGCGGCCTGGGTGTGCGTCTGCAATCACGCCTGAATGGCGGTCTCGTCACGGAAATTGACGCTTTTGACGCTGTGTGGCGCCGCCGCTTGCTGGCCGCCAAATGTGCGCTGATGCAGCGCGAAGTCCCGGCCGAAGTGCTTGATACACTGGCGCAGCGCATCACCACCTCTACACGCGAACTCGAAGGGGCGCTAAGTCGCCTGATCGCCCATGCCGAGCTGACCGGCCAGACCGTCACCCTCGAGAGCGCCGAGCGTTTGCTGCGCGACCTGCTGGCGCAATCGGAAAAAACCGTGAGCATCGCCGATATTCAAAAAGCGGTGGCCGAGCATTACCGCCTGCGCCTGGCCGATATGCATAGCCCCCGCCGCGCCCGGCCGCTAGCTCGCCCGCGTCAGCTGGCCATGTATCTCTGCAAGGTTTTGACCGTTCATTCGCTGCCTGAAATCGGCCGTGGCTTTGGTGGCCGCGACCACACCACCATCATCCACGGTATTCGCAAGATCGAAGAACTGCTGGAATCGGATGGCCAGTTGCAGAATGACCTTGCCCTCATCAAGCGTATTCTGGGCGTTTAAACGGCCCTTATGACCAATACCTGGTCGTTCCAGCGGAGGGATTTGCCCTGGGCCGCCATGTCACTTATATTGTGATAAGGACGCCGCGATAGGGCGGCCTCTTTGCGCTACAGCCTTCATATGGAGCCATCCCCCATGCCCACCCGTCTGTTTCGCCGTTGTTTTGCTCTCCTGGCTCTGATTCTCTTGGCGGCGACCGTCCCCGCCCAGGCCCAGCCGAAAAACGCGCCGCAGTATTCGGCGGTGCGGCTGATCAGCCCGGTGACGGCGGTAGGCAGCGATGCCGCCATTCCGGCCGCGCTTGAAATCACCATGACAGACGGGTGGAAAACCTATTGGCGCACGCCGGGTGATGCAGGCCTTGCCCCCGTCATCGACAGTGCGGGTTCGGACAACGTCGGCAAGATCGATATCCTCTATCCCGCCCCGCACCGCTTCACCATTTTTGACATCGACAACTTTGGCTATAAGGACAAAGTGACCCTGCCGCTGGAAATTGCGGCGATAGAGCCTGGTCAGGCGATGGCTGTCCGCTTGCAGGTCGATCTGCTGGTCTGTGATGATATCTGCGTGCCGGAAAGTCATGCTGTTAGCCTTGCTCTGCCCGCAGGCGTCGCCACCGCCAGCCCCGATGCCGCAGCCTATGCCGCAGCCGTGATGACGGTGCCTGCCCGCAATGCCGAAGGCTTGACGCTACACACCGCCTATCTGACGACGACACCTGATAACCGCAGCGAACTGGTTGTCAGCGGCGTCATGAGCACGGCACCCGCTGCCGAAGCGGACCTTTTCGTAGAGACACCCGGCGGCGAGGTATCGTTTTTACGTCCTACAATTTCATACGACGATAAAACCGGCGACATCAGCTTACGCGCCATCGCCAGCTCGACCCAGTCGCCTGAAAAGATCATCGAAAAGCTGAGCCAAAAAGACCTTACGCTCACCTACGTCGATGCCAACCGCGCCGACGAAGTGGTCTTGCCCTTATCGCCCACCCCCGCTACCGCCCAGGCGGCAACCGTCATTGCCACCGCCCCCGAGGCCGAGCGCGGTCTGTCACTCGATCTACTGTTCTATGCCTTTTTGGGCGGGCTTATTTTAAACCTGATGCCCTGCGTTTTGCCGGTGTTGTCCCTCAAGGTTATCTCGGTTCTCAATCACGGTGGTGCCAAAACCGATGCACGCAGCCGGCACAAGATTTTTGTCCATTTCATGGCCTCGGCCGCTGGTATCATCACGTCCTTCTGGCTGCTGGCGGGCGGATTGGTGGGGCTGAAGCTGGCCGGTGAAAGTGTAGGATGGGGCATTCAATTCCAGCATCCCGGCTTTTTGATCTTTCTGATCGTGGTACTGCTGGCCTTCGCCCTCAATATGTGGGGTCTCTATGAAATTCCGCTGCCACGCTGGATTGCCCATCGCGTGGGGCGCAAAAGCCATGATACCGAACCAACCCTGATCGGCGATTTTCTAACTGGCGCTTTTGCCACTTTGCTAGCAACACCCTGCACAGCGCCGTTCTTGGGCACCGCTATTGGTTTTGCCTTAGCGGGATCAAGCCTCGATATCTTTGCCATCTTCACCCTGCTGGGGATTGGCCTGGCGGCGCCCTATATCTTGCTGGCTCTGCTGCCGGGCTTGTTCAAATACCTGCCGCGGCCGGGCAAATGGATGCTGCATTTGCGTCGCGTCATGGCCTTTGCCCTTGTCACCACCGCCATCTGGCTGGCGGGCACCCTGCACACCATCGCCACGCAACCCACCTTGGATGTGGGCTGGGGTAAATTCGACCAAAACCTGATCGCCCCCGCCGTGGCAGAAGGTAAAACCGTTTTCGTCGACATCACTGCCGACTGGTGCCTCACCTGCAAGGCCAACAAACGTATCGTCATTGATACCGCCGATGTGCAAGCAGCCCTCAACCAGCCGCATATCATCAAACTGCAGGGCGACTGGACGCAGCAGGACGAAACCATTGCCACCTATTTGCGCAGCTTTGGCAAGTTCGGTATCCCTTTCAACGTGGTCTATGGCCCCTCTGCCCCCAATGGCATCGTCCTGCCCGAGTTGCTATCCAAGCGCGCGGTTACCGATGCGCTGATCATGGCAACGGGCGAGTAAAACAATTGAAATCAATTATTTAAGCGTGAAA
This sequence comes from Alphaproteobacteria bacterium, assembly GCA_027483355.1. Taxonomy (GTDB): domain Bacteria; phylum Pseudomonadota; class Alphaproteobacteria; order Micavibrionales; family UBA2020; genus JAEXMB01. The sequence continues at coordinate 1,932 of JAIXUW010000226.1, read as the reverse complement.
TACCGCGCTTGACTTTTTAACCCCAAATTATACAATATGAAAAATTTGGAGATTCCCAATGTCCCTGAAAAAAGCCTTCCTCCGCGGTGAAGCGGCCCGTCTGGCCGCCCGTGCACCCGTCTTGACCGAGGACGAGAAAAATTCAGCCCGTCTCGCAGCACTTTATAACCGCCATGCCGACAAACTGGCACCGCGTCTTGATAAAGAGCTTTCAGAAATTGTCGCGAAAAATTATGGGCTTACCCTGGCGCAACTGCATCCACGCTATAGCCGTCCGCGGCGCGATGCCTTCGATGCTAGTATCACTTATCTGCTTTTCAAAATGCGCTATGAGTATCTGCCCCAAGACGTGAACGCCGTCACCGTGGCGTCAGGCGCGCTTGAGACTTTGCAAAAGATCTGCGATGCCCCGCACATCGATGCATGGGTGCATCATACTTTCATCAACAGTGGCGAGATGCATAACCGTTATCTTGAGTTGGGGGTAGAGATCACCCCGCGCGCACCCAAGAAAACCGCGCCCAGCGTTTAATATAGTCCGCCCAGACCCGTCTCGGCGCTTTCGCCCGCCTGAATGACGTCGGTGACGGTCGAGACGCCGGAACCCGTGAACATCATCGGTTCGTCACCCGGCTCGGTCCCCGCTACAAAAGCTTCATAAATCGTATTCGGTGTATTGGGGCCAGCGCGGGTGCCTGACGTTGGGTTGATCTGCACCAGACGAATGCCTTCGGGCACGCGGAAAGGGGCGGGCGGCACGTCTTTCAAGGCCTCGCTGATGAATTCTTTAAAAGCAGGTGCGGCCACCCGGCTGCCGGTTTCCTTGGCGCCCAGCGAACGGGGCTCGTCAAAGCCCACGTAAATACCCACGACCAGATCCGGCGTGAAGCCCATAAACCAGACATCTTTTGAATCGTTGGTGGTACCGGTTTTGCCCGCAACGGGGCGGCCCACGTCTTTCACCATGATGCCGGTGCCGCGCTGAATGACGCCTTCCAGCATACTGACGATCTGATACATGTGACGCGGATCGGCGATTTGTTCGCGCATATCGGGCAGTTCAGGTACTTGCGTTTGCTCCGACCATGGCAAAAGCGGGCCGCAGCCCTGACATTGCCGCTGATCATGCACATAGATGGTCTTGCCGTTTTTATCCTGGATGCGGTCGATCAGCGTCGGCGTTACTTTTTTGCCGCCGTTGACAAAAACGCTATAGGCATTGGCCATGCGCAAAAGCGTAGTCTCCCCTGCGCCGATCGACATCGACAGCATCCGCGGCAAACTGTCAGTCACACCAAATTTTTCAGCAATGCCCGCCACCTTCTCCATGCCCACATAATTGGCCAGGCGAATGGTCATCAGGTTCCGTGATTTTTCCAAGCCCACCCGCATGGTGGTCGGGCCGCCGAAATCTTCGGTGTAGTTTTGCGGGCGCCATTTGGCAAGGCCCGGCCCCTGATCAAAGACAAACGGCGCATCAAGGATAAGGGTCGCTGGCGTAAAGCCCGCCTCCAGTCCTGCCAGATAGACAAACGGCTTGAAGGCCGAGCCCGGCTGACGGATCGCTTGCGAGGCACGGTTAAACTGGCTCATCTCGTAAGAAAAGCCGCCGGCAATCGCAAAGATGCGCCCGGTATGCGGGTCCATCGCGATCATCCCGCCCTGCACGCGGGGAATTTGCCGCAAGGCATAGATGGGTGCTTTACCATCAAGTTCTTCGGTTTTTTCAACCAGCCAGACGTCACCGGGCTTGAGCAAATCCGAGACGCGTTCGGGCGTTTTACCCTTGGTCGAGGCCCACTTCATCTTGTTATAGGTGATGACGCCTTGCGAGCCGGTATTCAGGCCGATGACCGCGCGCTTGTCGTTGCTCTCGAGGATAACCGCCTGCTCGAAGTCACCCTGCCCCGCGACATAGGGCACTTTCTTGAT
>JAIXUW010000151.1 GCA_027483355.1 Alphaproteobacteria bacterium | reverse complement strand
GACTGATGCCCGCCGCCAGTCTTTCGTCATAGGGGGTAAAGGTCCACTGCTTGCCCAGCACCGACCGCGCGACATTGATCTCGCCACCCGCACGCTGCGGCAAAGCCGATAATGGCTCATGTACGGGGACAGTCTTGAGGTTTTCCATCAGACCACGGCCTTCCGGGTAAAGTTATGCGTGGCCTCGATACGGCGCACTGTACCCGTCGACGAACGCATGATGATGGAGTGCGTGGTAGCACCCCCCGCATAGCGGCGCACACCGCGCAGCATCGGGCCATCCGTCACACCTGTCGCGGCAAACATCACATCACCCTGGGCCAAATCATGCAGTACATATTTTTTGCCGAGGTCCGTTACACCCCATTTATAGGCGCGTTCTTTTTCGGCGTCGTTGCGAAAGATGAGGCGTCCCTGCATAAAGCCGCCAATACAACGCAAGGCAGCGGCCGCTAAAACACCTTCAGGCGCGCCACCGGCGCCCATGTAAATATCAATACCCGTATCGGGCTGCACGGTCGAAATCACGCCGCTGACATCACCATCGGGGATCAGCATGATGCGTGCCCCCGCTTCGCGTGTCCGCGCAATCAGCTCGGCATGACGCGGACGGTCGAGAATACAGGCGACCAGGTCGGCCACCTCCACCCCTTTGGCGCGGGCTAAAGCGCGTAAGTTTTCTTGCGGCGTCTGGTCAAGGTCGACCACATCGGTGCGGTCCAAACCAATGGCGATTTTGTCCATATAGACATCGGGCGCATGTAAAAAGCCGCCCTTTTCCGCCATGGCCACGACGGCCAATGCATTGGGGCCACCCTTGGCGGTGATGGTGGTACCCTCCAGCGGGTCAAGGGCGATATCCAGCTCCGGCCCCTCGCCCGTGCCAACTGTTTCACCGATATACAGCATCGGCGCCTCGTCGCGCTCACCCTCGCCAATCACGACGGTGCCGCGAATGCGTAGAACATTGAGAGCCCGGCGCATGGCATCGACCGCGGCCTGATCAGCCGCCTTTTCATCGCCACGGCCCATCAGCTGCGAAGCTGAGAGGGCGGCGGCCTCGGTCACCCGCACCAATTCAATGGCCAGGTTGCGATCCATTTGTTTTGCAATCGCAGTACTTACGTCGGCAAGGGCGGTCTTTGCACTCATGACAAATCCTCGATCCGCATGACGTGCGGCGCTTCGCGCACGCTGGATAATTTGGCAATGGCGGCAGCCGCCGCATCCATTTGCGCCTGCGGCGTATCATGGGTCGTCAGAATGACCGAGACCTCTTGCCCGGGATCGCGCCCGCGCTGCAAGACGGTTTCCAGCGAAACTTTGCAGTCACGTAAAATCGCCGAGACATCAGCAATCACGCCCGGCTGGTCAATCACTTGCAAGCGCAGAAAGTAGCGGCCGACCCGCTCGCCAATAGCTGCCATTTTGATTTTAGTCGGCGCGCTGAATTGGCCCAGCAGCGGTAAATGCTGGCCCCGCGCGATATCCACGATATCAGCCACCACCGCAGAAGCGGTAGGCTTACCCCCCGCACCGGCCCCGGTCAACAAAACCTTGCCCACATAATCACCACTGAGATAGACCGCATTCAACGGCCCCTCCACGGTGGCGAGTGGGCTTGTCTGCGGCACCAGGCAGGCCTCGACCGATTGTTCGATGGCGCCATCGGCGCGGCGGCGGGCGATCCCCAAGAGGCGTATGCGATAACCAAGCTCGCGCGCAAAGGCGATATCGAGAGAGCTGACCGCGCGAATACCGCTGATCTTGATCGCGTCGACAGCGGGCATCCCGCCAAAGGCCAGCGCCGAGAGCAGCGCCAGTTTATGCGCGGCGTCATGGCCGTCGATATCAAAAGTAGGGTCCGCCTCGGCGTAACCCAATACTTTGGCTTCCGTCAGCACATCATCAAAGGCGCGGCCCGTCGCTGTCATCGTCGACAGAATGAAATTACACGTCCCGTTCAGTATCCCGTAAACCGCGTTGATATGATTGGCCGCTAAGCCTTCGCGTAACGTCTTTATCACCGGGATGCCACCGGCGACCGCCGCTTCGAACAAAAGCGCCGCCTGACTGCTATCCAAGGCCGCCAATACATCGCCCCCGCGCAAGGCCAGCATGGCTTTATTAGCGCTGACGACGGGCTTGTTCAGCTTGAGCGCGGCAGTGATCACGTCCCAGGCTTTACCCTCAGCACCACCGATCAGCTCAACCACGACATCGACATTCGGGTCCTGGGCCAGCGCCACTGCGTCTTGATGCCAGGTAATACCGGCGCGGTCAAAGTCGCGGGGACGCTTTTCATCTCGTGCACTGACGGCAGTGACCAGCAACGGGCGACCGGCCCGATCGGCCAGTACTGCTGCATTATCCTGCAGCAACCGCACCGTGGCGGACCCCACGTTGCCAAGACCGGCAACGCCAATGCGCAGCGGTGCTGTGGTGGCTGACGTCATGGGTTATAGCCTGCGGGCACATCGGGCGTGCTGGTGACAATCGGCATTGGCGGACGATAAGCGGGCGGAATATAAGGCATCGGCGCGTCGCGGCTATCCAGGGGATAGATGGTGATATTATCGCCGTAATCCACCTCGCGCGTCATAGCGGCCGGTGGGGTCAGGCGAATGCGGTTTTCTGCGGGCGGTGCATAGCTCGTCGTGGTTTGCTCGGTGGTAACCGTTTGGCTGCTGGTCCAGGCTTGCGGTGATGCGGGTGCAGCCGGCGGTATATAGCTCGGCGGCGGTAAGGGCTGACTGCTGACGATAGGTGCAGCCGTCGGCGCGGCCGGACTGTATTCATACACGGGTGCCGCAGGTGGCGGCTTTAAGACGACCGCCCGCTGACCAGCATAGGACGTCGGCATATTACGCATATAGGCTTGCAAGGGCGTTTCATAGACGTAGCCTTCGGGTGACACGCGCGGTACGCAGCCAGCCAAGGTCATCACCAAAACGGCAAGGGTCATGCCGTAAAAAACTTTACCTGTCATGATGCGCAAGAATCCTCCCAAAACCGGTCCATAGTGTCTCGCAATCAGCCGTTTTAGGCAACCACTGCAAGCAGTTGACTATAGCACAAGGCTTTGACATGACGTGTGAATATCCAGCTGCAAAGCTATGATATTTATGTATAATAAATTACCCGCGCGCATTTCCCTCTTCCGCCCCACGAAAAATATTTTCCGCAAAACAAAAACCCCCGGGTTTGACACCGGGGGTTTTGTGAAAGTCCAAGTCGGAAAAGCTTAACGCTTGACCCACTGTGTGCTCTTACGGGCTTTGTGCTTACCGTATTTTTTACGTTCAACCACGCGGCTGTCGCGGGTCAGAAGACCTGCTTTTTTCAGCACGTCGCGCAGCGTCGGCTCGAAGTTGACGAGAGCGCGGCTGATGCCGTGGCGTACCGCACCGGCTTGACCCGACAGGCCACCGCCAGAAACGTGGCACATAACATCGAACTGGCCTTGACGGCTGGAGAGTTCGAACGGCTGGTTGATGACCAGACGCTGCGTGCCGCGTGCGAAGTAAACCGCAATGTCGCGACCGTTGACGATGACTTTGCCTGAACCGCGGGCGACCCATACACGGGCGACGGCGTCTTTGCGACGACCGGTGCCATAGGCGCGGCCTTTGCTGTCCAGTTTCGCCTGAACTTCACCGGCGGTATCGGCACCGGTGGTGTCTTTCAGGTCAGCGAGAGTTTTCTTGGTTGCCATGAATAGATTCCTTTGCCTTACAGCTTAGCGTTTGTTCTTGGGGTTCATTGCTGCCACGTCCAGCACTTCGGGCTGTTGGGCGGCATGGGTGTGTTCTGGACCAGCGAAGATGCGCAAGTTGACCATCTGGCCACGGGCCAGCGGGCTGTCTTTTGGCATCATGCGGCGCACGGCGTTTTCGATGACTTCGCCGGGGTTTTTACCCTCGAGGATCTGGCCCTTGCTGCGGCTTTTGATACCGCCGGGGAAACCGGTGTGCCAGTAGAACATGCTGAACTTGGCTTTTTTTCCGGTCAGGCGGACTTTTTCCGCGTTGATAACGATGATGTTGTCACCGCAATCGATGTGCGGGGTGTACATGGCTTTGTGCTTGCCACGCAGACGGATGGCGATCAAGCTGGCCAGGCGGCCGAGGGTCACGCCTTCGGCGTCGATCAGCAGCCACTTTTTGGTGACTTCCGATGGTTTGGCTGAATAGGTGCTCATAGGTTTCAAATCCTGTTGATGACTTTGTTGGTGACGGTGTTATGGACGATCCCGCCTGCCCCGTCAACGAAATTCTCGCGATAAATACAAAATTGTTTAAAAACAATACTGTTTATAGCGGTATTATAATACCATTATTGTAAGTGATTGATTTTATATATTGATTATAACTGGATTGCGTCAACACGAAAGAACCTTTCTCTTAAGGGGCTGTAAATTTTCATAAGTTAAAATAATCGCATGAAGGATTCTTTTGATCAAAACGCGTCCCTTGTGCCACCCGCCTCTTCTATCAAGAACGAGGTCAGTCGCGCGTCGGTGCAACGTCAGGTGCGCGCAGAGCGCAAACGTTCGCAGGACTCGCCCGTGGCTCTTTTTGATGAAACCCTGGCGGCCACCTTTGATAACGTCACCGTGCAGGCAATCCTCGACGCCCTCACCCACTTGCAATTGCCTCTCCCCGAACACAACGTCGAATTCATCCGCGCCTATGAAGGGGCTATTTTCTGCTCCAACGACTACGGCATGGTGGTGCGCATCGAACCGGTCGATACCGCCCTCAAAATGAATGT
>JAIXUW010000192.1 GCA_027483355.1 Alphaproteobacteria bacterium | reverse complement strand
CTTAGTAACATCATTGGCGCTGATCCTTCGCCGGTGACGGGCACGGGTACCATTCTTGATAACGAACTGTCGATCTTCTTCTCGACCGGCACCAGTACGGTCAACGAAGCGGCTGGCATCGCCCCCGTTACCGTGTCAATCAGCCAGGCCCAGGCCTATGACGTCACTATCTATTACCGCACACAAGTAGGTACCGCCAGCGCCACCGACTTCACCCCGGTGACCAGTGCTGCTGTGGTCATCCCGGCCGGCCAGACCTCTGCCACTTTCAACATAGGTATCAACGCCGATAACATTTACGATACCGGTACCGAGCAATTCACCGTCGAGCTGATCTCCGCCCAGAACAGCCAGGGTACGACGGTACCCGTCAGTACGGTTCCACACAATATTCTGATCAACGATGACGAGGCGGCGCCGCAAATCACGCTGTCCGATATCGTTATCAACGAGAACGGCACCGCCACCTTCACGATTACACGCCTCAGCCTGTCGGACCGTCCCATCACCGGTAACTGGCAAATTCAGGCGGGCACCGCGAATGCCGCTGACTTCGGCGGTACGCTGCCCTCGGGCACCTTTACCCTGCCCGCCGGTCAAAACAGCCTCAACGTCAGTGTTACCACCAGCCAAGATATCTTGGCCGAAGGGATTGAGACCTTCACCGTTCTGGTCGACAACCTGACGAATAGCTCGACCACATCGCTGACCTCGAACGGTCAGATTATCGACGATGAACTGTTTGTCACCTTTGCCACCGCCGCGGGCTCGATTATCGAGAACAACGGCACCTATACCGCCACCCTTAATCTGAACAAGGTCCACACCCACGATGTGACAATCACTTGGTCGACGGTGGCAGGTACTGCAGGCGGTGCAGACTACACCGCGGTCACCAGCGGTACGGTTGTTATTCTGGCCGGTCAGACCAGCGTCACCCTGCCCGTCAACATCACCAATGATACCTCACCCGAGGCCCTGGAAAACTTCCAGATCCGCATCGATAACGCCGTCGACGCGCTGGCCAATACGGTTATTATCAATACACCGCTTCATACGGTTGATATCGTCGACAATGACACCTTTACGGTCTCCTTTGTGGCGGGCAGCACCACCGTATCTGAAAGTGCCGGCACGGCCACAGTCACCCTGACCCTCAACGCCGTCAGCAACCGCGATATTATCGTCACCTATAGCACATCGAACAGCACCGCTACGGCCGGGCAAGATTTTACCGGCGCCACCAACCAGACCGTCACCATCCCCGCCGGCAGCTTAACAGCAAATATTGTCATTCCCATCACCGAAGACAGTACGTTTGAATCACCGGGCGAAAGCTTTAATCTCAATCTTGTTTCTGCCGTCAACCAGGACGCGCAGCCGATTACGCTTTCGGGCGCGACCATTCATCCAATCACCATTACCGACAATGACGCCCCGCCGACCTTAAGTATCATTGCAAGCCCACTGCCCGAAAGTGGCGACTATATCTTTGAAATCCGCCTCAGCGCCCCATCGGGCCGCGATGTGACCGGTACCTGGAGCTTCCTGCCCGGCACAGCAGACGCATCAGACTTTGATAATGGCGGCGCTATGCCGGCGGGTCTGTTCACCATTCCGGCAGGCAGTACATCTATCTTCGTTAACGCGCCCGTCATCAACGACAGCGACTCGGAGGGCTACGAAGACTTCCAGATCCGCCTTGATAACATCACCGACGCCGACCCCACCCCCGTGGTTGTCACCGCCCAACTGGTCGACGATGAATTGCTGGTTGGCTTTGGTACGGCGACCACCGCCACCGTCATCGAAGGGGCGGCCCATACCGCCACAATCGAAATGTCCTTTGCGATTGGCGACGACGTCGAGGTCGACTATGAGATCATCGGCGTCACAGCGGACGGCGCAGATTTCGTTGTGGGTACAGGCACGGTCGTCATCGCGGCTGGCGATACGACGGCCAATATTCTGGTGCAAACGCTGCAAGATACTCTGGCCGAAGCAGACGAAACGCTCAAGGTACGCTTGACGGGCGTCAGCACAACCGGCCCCTTTACGCCAACAATTCCCGTATCGGAAAGTGAACAGACCGTCACCATCGAGGATGACGAGATCGACCCCGCCATCACCATGGTCGTACCCAGCTTCGTCACCGAAGATGGCGGCTCGCAAATCATCAGCGTCCAGCGGAGCGCCCAGTCGGCCGCCAGCAACAGCGTCAACGTCAGCTTTGCCGGTGCGGGCTTTACCGTGACTTACGGTGGAGTGACTTATAACCCCGGTCAGGTTTTCACCGTCACATTTACGGGGTTCCTGAACTCGCAGAATATTACCTTTACACCGATCAATAATGCGGTCACCACTGGTGACAGCACCGTCACGGTTAGCCTGTCTGCCCCCGTCAATGCGCGGATTATCTCGCCGACCTATTCCTTCTCGCTGCTGGATGACGAGGCGACCCAGACGGAAAACTATGATTACGGCGCGCCCGGCCCCATCATCGACGGTAACGTGCTGGGCGCCCTCAACGGCGATAACGGCCG
>JAIXUW010000089.1 GCA_027483355.1 Alphaproteobacteria bacterium | reverse complement strand
GCGACCTTTGATCTCATCCGCCGTGAGTTGCGCGCGGCCGCCCGTGATGAGGCTGACCTCGTTATCCTTGCCATGGATACGCCGGGTGGTTTGTATGAAAGTACCCAACAAATCGTCCAGGCCATTCTGGATAGCCCTGTGCCGGTGGCCACCTTCGTCTCACCCGCCGGTGCCCATGCCGCCAGTGCCGGCACCTATATTTTATACGGCAGCCATCTGGCCGCCATGACGCCCTCGACACGTTTGGGGGCGGCGACACCGGTGCAGATGGGTGGCCCAAATGGCGACGAAGAAACTGACAAAAACGCCAAAGATGATAAACCCGCCAAGCCCGGCTCGGCGCTCGAGCGCAAGATGGTGAGTGATGCCGCTGCCTTTATTCGTAGCCTCGCCGAACAACATGGCCGCAACGCCGAATGGGCTGAGGCCGCAGTCGTCAGCGCCGAAAGTCTGACCGCTTCCGAAGCGTTATCTAAAAAAGTGATTGAGGTCATCGCCGACAACCCGGCGCAATTGGCCGACAAGGTCCATGGCCGCAGCGTACGCATGAAAGAAGGTCAAAGTAAAACCCTCACCACCAAAGGTGCAGAGATTGTCACCCGCGAACCGGGCTTGCGGCATGATCTCCTGGAAATTATCACCCACCCCAATATCGCGCTTTTACTGATGACACTGGGCACCTATGGCTTGATTTATGAATTCGCCAATCCCGGCACGATGATCCCCGGCGTGATTGGCGCCATTTTCCTGCTGCTGGGGCTTTATGCGATGAATGTGCTGCCGGTCAATTATTCTGGCCTGGCGCTCTTGATGCTGGGAATGGCTTTAATGACCGCGGAGGCCTTTACAGTCACCTTTGGCATTTTGGGGATTGGTGGAGCGATTGCTTTTATCTGCGGCGCCCTTTTGTTGGTGAAAAGCGGGCCAGATGGTTTTGGTATCGATCTTTGGTTGATCCTGAGCCTCGCTGCCATCAGCTTTACCGTTCTTTCGGTGGCGCTGGGCATGGTCGTCAAGTCCTTGCGGGCGGCCAAAACCACCGGGCCGGAAGAACTGGCAGCAGCCACCGGCACCGTTCTACATTGGCAGGGCGGCCGCGGCGAGATCCGCATCACCGGTGAAATCTGGCAGGCCCGCACTGATCAACCTTTTATCTTCAACCCCGGTGACACGGTAAGAGTCAGCGCCATAGATGGCTTGGTTCTTGTCGTCATGCCCGCCGCCGCTACACCCGCCACCCCGCTACCTCAGGAGTAAGTCCTTATGTTTTTCGTCTTTTTACCGGTACTGCTTGTCGGCGCCCTTCTTTATATGATGGCGTCAGTCCGGGCGCCACGCGAATACGAACGTCTCGTCGTCTACACGCTGGGCCGCTACACCGGCACCAAGGGTCCGGGCATTTGTTTTATCTGGGCGGGCTTTCAGGCCAGCGTCAAGATTGACTTACGCGTGCGCACCATTGACGTCCCCACCCAGGACGTCATCAGCCGTGACAACATTTCCGTCAAGGTCAATGCGGTCATCTACTTCCGTGTTATCGCCCCCGACAAAGCCATCAACAACGTTGCTGATTTTATGCGGGCGACCTCGGAACTGGCCCAGACCACGCTCCGCTCTGTCCTCGGCAAGCATGAGCTGGATGAAATGCTCTCCGAGCGCGACAAGCTGAGCGCCGACATCCGCGAAATCCTTGATCATCAGATTGATCAATGGGGCATCAAGGTATCGAACGTCGAGTTGAAACACATCGACATCGACCCCAGCATGATCCGCGCCATCGCCCGCCAGGCCGAAGCCGAGCGCGAACGCCGCGCCAAAATCATCTCGGCCGAGGGTGAAATGCAAGCCGCCGGCAAACTGGTGGAGGCCGCGCATCTGCTGGCGACCGAACCCGGCGCCATGCAGCTCCGCTATCTGTCAGCGATGCAGGAAATGACCAACGAACGCACGACCAATTTCGTGCTGCCGATGCCCCTCGACATTCTCAAACGTTTTATCAGCTAAAGGATATTTGACCATGGCCCCCCGTTTTTCTATCGGTATTCCCTCCAACCGTCCGCTGGCCACCAGCAAAAGTTCGATCGCCAGCGCCCACGCGTTTTGCGAACGCAACGGCTATAACCTGGTTGTCTCCGACAACTCGGGCGATGCCGAAAAAGCTGCCTGGCTGCGCGGCCTGATGACCAACCCGAATATGAAGCATATCGACAGCCCCCCTTGCGGCATGATGGACAACTGGTTTCAGACCTTCAATGCGACCTCTGGTGAATACGTTTTGATGATGGGTGACGATGACACCATCTTCGCATATGAAAACGCGCCCAAGTTTGACAAGCTTGACGACGACGTTATTGCCGTCCGCCCGGCGGTCATGGGCTATGGCGAGACGATTGGCATCGTGCGCGTCAATACCCACGACAACCTGGAAGAAGACCCGATGCAGCGCGTCATGCATAACCTGACCACTGCCCAGGGCGCCAACCTTGCTCTCTTTAGTTTCTGGCGCCGCGACATCATCGAGCCGATCATGAACCTCTGGCACGGCCCACACCCGACCAAGGGTACCTATTGCGATTGGGCAATCGTCAACGCACTGACATCATCGGGGCGGACACTGCGCCACCCGGCTGGCACCTATTTCTACAACCTGCAAAACTGGATGGGCAATGCCGAGCAGATTCAAAAGCAGATTGAAGCTGCCTTTACCAAGGCTGGCTTGCCGGAAGGCACCTCGCGCTATGACCGTCTATTGAATGCGATTGACAGCTTTATTTTCATCAACCGCAAAATGTCGCCGGTGGCCCCGCGCGAGCGCTTTATTGCCTCGGTCCTCACCATGCAGCTGTATATCAAATCGCAACTGGACAAGGCCGAGCTTGGCTCGCATCACGCCAATCAGGGCCGCATCGATCCGATGATCGAAAAGCTGCGCGGTCTTGATGATATCCCGCAAATTTTCGCGTTGATATATCTGATCCTCGACGAAATTCAGCCGGGCCTCGCCGCGCGCTATGACCACTTCCACCGCGAGGCGACGGGCTATGCCTGGGGCGACTTCACGGCCGTGCAAAGCATGCCCGATGCCCCCGAGGACATCCCCGCCGCCTATATCTAAATAGCTGATTGAAAAGCCGTTTTTTCGAACTTGTGAGGGCCGCACCAATGCGTTAAGGTGTGGCCCTTCCGCTATATTACATACATCTCACGGAGGGGTGGCCGAGCGGTTGAAGGCGCTCGCCTGGAAAGCGAGTAAACTGTAACAGGTTTCGTGAGTTCGAATCTCATCCCCTCCGCCATT
>JAIXUW010000025.1 GCA_027483355.1 Alphaproteobacteria bacterium | reverse complement strand
TATCCGGATCTACTCGATGACACCTCGTACCTGTCGGATTACCAGCGCGGCCGCTTGCTGCAGATCGCCCTTTTAGAAAGCTGGAGTGTTAAGCTCTTGGCCCCAGTTAACTCGAAAAGTAGCGAAGAACGCCGCCTTGTTCATCAGCGGACCGGCAAGGCCAATGTCGAAATGGTCAAGGCCGCCGCCCACGATAGCTCTTTTGATTTACCCGATGGCACCCATCGCTTCACCCGCGACGATGGCACCAAGGTGACGTACCGCGTGTTGGATGGGGCGCTACATAGCGATAAGCAACCGGCCCTTGTGATCAAAGATACAGAAGGCCGTCAATGCCTCTCGTGGTATACCCAGGGCCAACTGCAAAGAAAAATTAGAAAAAGTCGTTTCCGTGAAATTGAAGAACACTACGATAATGGCGTCCTACATCGCGATAGCGCCCCCGCTTATATCGAAACAACAACTCAGGGCAAACGAGAAGAAGCATGGTATCAGAATGGCGAGCGACATCGCGACGACGGCCCCGCGCTCGTCTCGACCTATCCAGACGGCACGCGAGAAGAAACCTGGTACCATCATGACAAAAAGCACCGTGATGATGGCCCTGCTTTTACTATGCGTTGCGCCGATGGGAGTCGAGAGGAAGCCTGGTATCATAATGGCAAAAGGCATCGCGAAGACGGTCCCGCTTATGCATTGACCGACAGCGATGGGACGGTTAATGAGGAATGGTACCATTACGGAGAAATATTCACGCCCAGCCCCGAGCAGCAGGCCGCCTGGCAAGCCCGCGCGGCAACCCTCCGCCCGCTCCCGATTGCCAAACCCCTGCCCGCGCCCAGCAGGTAAGATCATCAATCTCTGAAAAAACAGCTCGGCTTACCTTATAGGGCGTGCCTTATTCCTGGTAAATTTCCGGATAGGTTTTTTGAAGATTTTTCAGCTTCGGCGCATCATGGATGAGGATGTAGGGCTGCCTTGGATTCCGCGCCATATAGTTTTGGTGATATTCTTCGGCGGGATATAAAACCTCGAGCGGCTCCAGCGTGGTGACGACAGGGGCGGAGAAAACCTGACCGGCTTCGAGTTCCGCAATCTTGGCAGTAACCGCTTTTTGCTGTTCCGGCGTTGTGTAGAACACGGCAGAGCGGTATTGGGTACCGTGATCGGGCCCCTGGAAGTTCAGTTCGGTCGGGTTGTGGGCAACATTAAAATAGATATCAAGCAAGCGCGCGAGCGATATTTGATTGGGATCATAAGTCACCTTAACAACCTCGGCGTGCCCGGTATCGCCTCTGCTGATCAGGTCGTAACGGGCACTTTCAGCTTTGCCACCCGCATAGCCGGAAACAACCTCTTCGACGCCTTTGGTGTGTTCAAACACGGCCTCCACCCCCCAGAAACAGCCACCTGCCAGGACGATGGTTTCGTTTTTATCAGCCCCCATCTGCGCGGGCGGCGATGCGGGAGCGGCCGCATAGGCTTTGGCGACACTGCAGATACCAATCGCCAGCGCCAGCAGCAGGCCAATTTTAAAGGCGCTCGCCGTCATGGTCTGGGTCTTCATATCACTCTCCTGCTGGGACAAAAATTAAAGCGGCACCATTGCTGCAATAACGCAGACCCGTGGGCGCCGGACCATCTTTGAAAAGGTGGCCGTGGTGGCCGCCACAACGGGCGCAGTGATATTCAGTACGCGCCACACCAATCTTATAATCTGTCTTCGTCTCAAGACTGCCGGGGATCTGCTCAAAGAAGCTGGGCCAGCCCGTGCCGGAATCAAACTTTGATGTCGATTGAAACAATGGCAAGCCACAGCCCGCACAGGCAAATGTGCCGTCACGGCTCTCTTTGAGCAAGCTGCTTGTGAAGGGGGCCTCGGTACCCTCTTTGCGCAAAACATCATACTGTTGCGCCGTCAGTCTTTCTTTCCATTCTTTATCTGTCAGTTGCATTTTTTCAACTCCGGTGGCGGCAAAAGCCTGTGTTGGAGAGAGATAGGGCGCCAGCGCCACAACCCCAATACCGCAAAAGACCCATTGCAGAAATTTTCTGCGCCGGGCGGCATTGGTCGGCGGCACGCGGTTGATCATGATGTATTCCTTCTCGCTCGATAATGGCGGTGGTTTGCCTTAAGATGACGCGCAAATGCTCTCTTACACAGGTATTCTCTGGCACGGTCCAAATGGTTACACCGACTGAAAACCCTATGGATAAATATGCCGAACGGGCGGCGCTCTTCCGTGCCGGACTGGCGGGGGATGGGGTAGCCTACGGTCAGTTCTTACAAAAAACCACGCTGATTTTACGCCGCATGCTGGGGAAGAAGCTGCCCCCCTTGGATATTGAAGACGTGGTGCAGGATATTCTGATCTCGCTACACAAGGCCCGGCACACCCATGATGGCCAGCGCCCTTTGATGCCCTGGGTCTTTGCCATCGCGCGGTTTCGCTTGAATGACTATTTACGCAAAGCCTATAGCCGCGCGGGGCATGAAGTCTATGTTGCCAACATTGAAGAAAATGCAGCAGCAGATGTAACCGAAACTTATAGAGAAGACGAATCTATTGGTGAGCTTCTGCAAGACCTTCCCGAGCGGCAAAAGCGCATTTTAAGGCTGCTCTATCTCGAGGGACATACGGCGAAAGAGGCGGGCAGGCTTCTGGACATGGGGGAATCCGCCATCAAGGTCGCCGCTCACCGCGCCATCAAGAAGATACGGGAAAGGTTAGGGGGCTGACGCTATGAACACACAGGACTTGATCGCACAACTAATCCAAAAAGCGCCGCAAAAGACGCCTTTACGCGGGCCTGTCTGGCTTGCCGCGCAGCTTGTCTTGGTGCTGGCAGCCTACGGCTTGACGGCACAGTTTTTCTTAGGCTTGCGCCCTGATATTGTTGCGCAGCTCAGCCGCTTGGCCTTCAGCGCAGAAATCGTGCTGCTCGTCCTTTTGATTTTTTCCAGCTTGGCCGCCGCGATCATGGCGATGTACCCCGATGCATTGCAGAAGGCCTATGTTCTTAAAATCCCCTATGTTGTGTTTACCTTGCTGGCCGGCTTTATTTTTCTGCAGTGGGCTGTTATGCCGCCGGATGCGGGCGCGGTTTTGCCCGTGACAGGTTCACATGGGATGGAATGCGCGCTGTGCATCGGGGCGGTTGCGCTTATTCCCGCAGCACTGCTCTTTTTTCTGATCCGCCAAGGTGCCAGCGTTGCCCCGCTTCAGGCGGGATCCTTCGCCGTGCTGGCAGCGGCAGGGGTCGGTGGCCTCACCCTGCGTCTGGCGGAAGCCAACGATTCGTTGCTCCACCTCGCCGTCTGGCACTACGTGCCGACGCTGATTTTCGCCATCATCGGCGCGGTCGCGGGGAAATGGCTGCTGAAATGGTGAAAAAACCCATATTTTTCAAACCCTCTCAAGCTATGTAACGACTGCGCCACTCAGCACGAATAGACATGTATAAGGCCTTCTTCAAGGCCGGCTATACGAATTGCAAAACCGGGGTCCACCTTTTAAAGGGAAAAGACCATGACCGTCCGTGCGCCAGGGGAAGAATGCCTCACCAAAACACAAGAAGCGCAACGCGCTTTTCGGCAAAAGCTCGTGGAACGGGATGGCGTGCCGGCGTTGGCCAAGGGGCCTGATGCGTTGAAGAACAATGCCGTGGCCGGCGCGCTGTTGCCCCAAGCCATCCAGCCCGTTGAGAACACCAACCAGCCAGTTGCCACCGCAGGCGCGCGCACGGGCACGACGATCAACATAGTGGTCTGAGCGCAGGCAAGCGATTTTCATAGCCACGCGCGTCTTATTACAGCCGGGAGAAGACCTACTTCCCCTCTAATTAAAAGCATAGCGAGGCTTGAATATTTTCAAATCGCCCTATGTCTGTGGCTGCAGGCTCGTCGAGCCGTGCATAAAACTCAAAAGGAACCCCCCGATGAAAAATATTGTTGAAACTGCGATTGAAGCAGGCACTTTTGGTACGCTCGTCGCCGCCGTTAAAGCGGCAGACCTGGTGGGCACCCTTAGCGGTCCTGGCCCCTTTACTGTTTTCGCCCCCACCGAAGAGGCTTTTAAAAACCTGCCCGAAGGCACCGTCGATATGCTGCTGAAGCCAGAAAACAAAGACAAGCTGGTGTCGGTATTGACCTATCACGTGGTCAGCGGCAAAGCGAATGCAGCGGCCGTGACCGGTCAAAAAGAATGGAAAACCGTTGAAGGTTCACCCGTCACCATCACCACCGGCGCCGATGTGAAAATTCAAAACGCCAAAATCATCAAAACCGACATTGAATGCTCGAACGGCATTATCCATGTCATCGACCAGGTCATCCTGCCACCAGCGCTCGCTGAGAAAAAAGCCGCCTAAGCTATAGATAAGAC
>JAIXUW010000285.1 GCA_027483355.1 Alphaproteobacteria bacterium | reverse complement strand
ATTTTTAAAGAAGGGGAAGGACAAACTGGTGCCCAGCGCGGTGGTGGTGAGATTCATGACCGCCAGGACGGCGATGGCGCCAATCAAAAATTCAAGGAACAGCCGAAAGCGCCCCGACAGGCCACGGTGCGAGGCGCGGGTCAGCTTGGCATAGTCGTCGGCCGCGCCAATGGCGCCAAAGCCTAAAAATACCCACAACACAATCCACACATAGGGATTGGTGATATCGGTCCACAGCAAGGTCGATAAGGTGACCGAGATGAGAATCAACAGGCCACCCATGGTGGGGGTGCCTTTTTTCTTGAAATGGCTTTCGGGGCCATCGTCGCGGATGGGTTGGCCCTCGGCTTTCCAGGCCCGCAGGGTGCGGATCATCCAGGGGCCGAGGGCGAAAGAGATCAGCATCGCCGTCATCACCGCGCCCCCGGCACGGAAGGTGATATACTTGAAAATATTCAAGGCAGGCAGATGGTCAACCAGCGGGTAGAGGTAGTTATAAAGCATTGCGGTTTTCCTTGCTGCCTTTGCCGGGTTTCTGGCCGGGGTTGGTGTTCAGCGCCTGCAAGGCCTCCACGATATAGGCCATCTTCGAGCCCAGCGAGCCTTTGACCAGCACCACGTCACCGGGTTTGAGCACGGCCACCAGGGGGGCGATCAGGGCTTTGCTGTCAGGCGTATGGGCGCCGCGCCAATCGGCGGGCAGTTGTTGATAGAGCGCCTCCATCATCGGCCCGCAGCAAAACAGCAGATCGACCTTGGCGTGTAAAACGGCATTGGCCAATTCGGCGTGGAGACGCGGGCCATCCTTGCCCAGTTCCAGCATATCGCCCAAGACAGCGATGCGGCGACCCCCGCCTTGCGGCACCGCAATGCCAAAGGTATCGAGGGCGGCGCGCATGGAGCCGGGGTTGGCGTTATAGCTTTCATCGATCAGTGTCACTGGCGGTGGGCTGTCGGGCAGCATGATGGTCATGCGCGCGCCACGGCCTTGTACGGCCTGGGCGGCTTCGAGGGCGCTGACGGCTTTTTGCAGATCACCGCCGGCGGCCTTGATGATGGTCAGTACGCCCAAGGCATTTTGGGCAATGTGGCGGCCGGGGATGCTGAGTTTTAAGCGAATATTTTGTCCCAGCACGTCGGCGCCGAGACGGCTGCTGTCCGAATGCAGCGTACAGTCGGTCAGGCGCGTGTCGACCCCGTCGTCTTCACCAAAGGTGAGAATGCGGGCGTCGGCAATCTTTTCGGCGGCCGCGCGGAGGCGCGGGTACATCGGGTTATCGTGGTTGAGGACGGCAATCGGTGGTTGGTCGCCATCTTTGACCAGCCCTTCGAGGATTTCGGCCTTGGCATCGGCGATGCCCTCGAGGCTGCCAAAGTTTTCGATGTGGGCGGGTTCGATGGTGGTGATAATAGCGATATGCGGGCGCACCTGTTTGGTCAGCGCCGCAAGCTCACCCGCATGGTTCATGCCCATTTCGATGACCGCGAATTGCGTGTCGCGTGGCATCAGCGCCAGCGTCAAGGGTACACCCACATGGTTGTTATAGCTTTTCTGGCTGGCGTGGGTTTTGCCCAGCGCCCCAAATGCGGTGGCCAGCATTTCTTTGGTGCCGGTTTTACCGGCAGATCCAGTGACCGCGATGATTTTAGCGGTACTGCGGGTACGCGCCGCCTGACCAAGGGCAATCAACGCCGTATCCGGGTCGTCGACGCGGATGAGGTTCCAGCCGGCGGCCTCGGCCGTGGCCGGGCGGACATAGTCGTGGCGGACGAGGGCGGCGGCTGCCCCATTTTTAAAGGCGGATTCGAGATAACTATGACCGTCGGCGACTTCGCCTTTGCGAGCGACGAATAAATCGCCCAGCACCACGGCGCGGCTGTCGATGGCGATGCCGCTTAAATCGAATTCGGCGCTGCCGTCGATCTCAACGCCGCCCGTTATCGTGGCGAGGGCTTTTGCGATCTCCGCGCGGGTCCACAGCGGTTGGGTTGGGGGCATGGTCTGCTCCTTCGTTCTTGATGGTCTCAATTATTTTTTTGACTTCGGTCACGTCGTCAAAGGGGATGATGGTGGTGCCGATGATTTGGCCTTGTTCATGGCCCTTGCCAGCCACCACCAGAATATCGCCAGGTGCCAGAGCGGCGATGGCGGCGGCGATGGCTTCGCGCCGGCCGCCGATGTTGGCCGCGGGATGGCCCGCCGGGATACCCGCCATGACCTGATCGCGAATAGCGGCCGGGTCTTCGCTGCGCGGGTTATCGTCGGTGACAATCACCTGATCGGCGCGGGCCGCAGCAATCGCCGCCATCTGCGGACGCTTGCCGGTGTCGCGGTCACCGCCGCAGCCAAAGACAACGTGCAGTTTGCCCGTCGTATGGGGGCGTAGGGACTGTAACATGGTATCAAGACCGTCAGGTGTATGGGCGTAGTCGACATAAACGGCGGCGCCGTTGGGTAGGGTGCCGGCAAGTTCGAGCCGTCCGCGCACACTGTCGAGGCTTTTGAGCGCCGTCACGACGCGCTGGCGCAAAGCGGCATCGTCCGGGTTTTCGGCGGTGACCAGGGCCAGCGCCATCAGCGCATTCATCGCCTGAAAGTCACCCACCAGCGGTAATTCAAGGTTGAAGCTTTCGCCCATGATGCTGACATCCAGATACTGGCCATGCGCCAGGGGCTTGCGGCCTTTGATATGAATGGCGGCACGGGCGTCCGTGGCGCTGACGTCGATGACGCGAATGCCGCGGAGCGCACAGGCAGCCGCTGCCTGGGTGAATTCGGTCATGTCGCGGTTGAGAATGGCGACACCTTTGGCGGCCAATACTTCGGTGAATAGGCGCAATTTTGCTTCAAAATATTGCTGCATATCGCCGTGGTAATCGAGGTGGTCGCGCGTCAGGTTGGTAAAGGCGGCGGCATTCACCTTGACGCCGTCCATGCGGTGCTGATCGAGGCCCTGTGATGAGGCCTCCATCGCCACATGGGTAACGCCTTCGCGGACCAGATCGGAAAGGTCGCGGTGCAGGGTGACGGGGTCGGGTGTGGTCAGCGACGCCGGTTTGTCGAAGTGGCGGCCGTCGGGCAGGCTTGCCGAGACGCCGATGGTGCCCAGCGACGCAGCGCCTTCACCCAGACTGGCCCAGAGTTGCTTGCAAAAGGTGACGATGCTCGATTTGCCGTTGGTGCCGGTGACGGCGACGATATGTTTGGGCTGTTCGCCGGAAGAGGCTGCGGCCATGCGGGCCAGTGCCCGGCGTGGGTTTTGCGCATAGATGACGGTAATGCCGGCAGGAACAGTGATGGTCGAGCCTTCAGGGACCAACAGGGCGGTCGCACCACTGGCAATGGCCGTGTCGATAAAATCGCGCCCATCGCGGCCTTTGCCGTTTTTGAGCGAGGAGGGCAGGGCCGCGAATAAAAACCCGGCACGCAGATTGGCGCTGTTGGCGGCGATGCCGCTGATCTCGGTCGAGAGATCGCCCGCGATGCGTAGTCCCTCTATGCCATCAATGATCTGTGCCAGTTGCATCGGCGGATCCTTTCCGGGCCAGTTTTTCGTCCTTCAGATAGGGCGCCATTTCGACGCGAATATCGTGGGTATTACTAAGATCGGGTGGGATTTGATAAAGGGGCCCCATTTGTTCGATCAGGCTTGCCACCACGGGGGCGGCCGTCCAGCCGCCGGTGGCATAGCCATAGGTGTCTTTGGTGGGCTTGGGTTCGTCGATGATGGCCAGCACAACATAGCGCGGCGCGTTCATCGGAAAGACGCCAATGAAAGACGACAGCCGCGCGTCGCGGTTATAACCTTTGGCGCCAATTTTATCGGCGGTGCCGGTTTTGCCGCCGACGTTATAACCCTCGACATAGGCCTTGGAGCCGGTGCCGCTGGCCACCACCAGTTCCAGCAGCTTGCGGATTTTGTCGCTGGTTTCAAGGCTGACCACGCGCTCGCCCTGCAGGCGGCCAAGCGGCGTGTCGCTGTCCAGTTTTAACTGGGGCTTGATGAGAATGCCGCCGTTGACGAGTGCGGCGGCGGCGCGGGCCAGATGCAGGGGGCTGACGGCGACACCATGACCAAAGGACGCGGTAATGGTGGACACTTCCCGCCAGGGCTGCGGATAAAGCGGCAGGCCGCGTTCGGGCAGGTCGACAGGGACTTGTTTAAAGAAGCCGAGCTTTTCGTAGAATTCGCGCAAGCCGTCGCGGCCGAGCGCCAGTGCCATTTTGGCGGTGCCGATGTTGGAGGAATGGATGAAGACTTCCGGCAGCGACAGCACGCGGTTTTTGCCGTGATAATCGGTGATGCTGAAACGGCCGACCTTGATCGGTTTGGTCGCATCAATCTGGGTGGCGAAAGAGGCGGCACCGCCATCAAGGGCGGCGGCCGTCGGGAACAGTTTGAAGGTCGAGCCCATTTCAAACACGCCCAGGGACACGCGGTTGAATTTTTCCTCGTCGGTGGCCTCGCCGGGGTGGTGCGGGTCGTAGTCGGGTAATGATACGGCCGCAATAATTTCGCCGGTTTGTACGTCCATCACCAAACCGGTGGCGGCAATCGCCTGAAAGGTGGTTTTGGCCTTTTCCAACTCGCGGTGCAAGATGTGCTGAATGCGCAGATCAACGGTGAGGCGGATATCTTCGCCGGTAAAGCCCATCTCGCGGTCAAAGGCACGTTCGATCCCGGCAATACCGCGCCCGTCCACATCGGTATAGCCCAATAAATGCGCGGTCAGGCGGCCATGCGGATAGATGCGGCGGTATTGATGCTCGAAGCTGATGCCGGGATGCCCGAGGCTGTTGATGGCGTATTCCTGGCGCGGGGTGATGTTGCGCGACAGCCAGACGAATTTGCGTCCCGAGGTGAGTTTCTTTTCAAGTGCGGCGGCGGTGCTGTCATCCAGAATAGCAGCGAGGTCTTTGGCCACCTGCGGCGCGTCGATGATCAGCGTCGCATCGGCATAGACCGAGGCCATCTTGAGCGAGGTCGCCATTAAGTCGCCGTTGCGATCGAGAATTTGTCCCCGCAGGGTTTGCGGCCCGGCGACGCTGGCGGCCGGGCGCTGGGCGTTGTCATCACCCCCGCGCAGCAGGGTCAGGTCAATCAAACGCAGCGAGATGGCAAAATAGCCCAGCAAAAAGGCCGAGACCACCAAGAGCAGACGAAATTTCGCTTGCGGTAAAGACCAGCGGCGCGGTGGCGCATCGTCGTGGCGGATATCAATATCGTGGCGGGGACGGCGGCTCATCGGTCAACCCCCAGACTTTTCATGACGTCGGTAAAGCCGCGCGGTCCTTGCGGTTTGGGCGCCATCTGCACAACAGGTTGCGCAATGGGTGCGTATTTGGAGGGTGAAGCTGCAGGTTTAGCGGCGGGTTTTGCGGTTTCGGTGGGCAGCGAGGGGGCGGCATCAGGTTCGATGTCGCCAGCAGCGGGTTCAAAGGCGCTGTGCATTTCCTGGGCGGCGGCGCTGGCAATCATGCTTTCATCAATGCGCTCGTTGATATCAGCGACGCGGGCGAATTGACGGCCTTGCAGGGGTTGCAGCTGCAGATGTTCGCGGGCCAGTTTTTCCAGACGCTCGGGTTGGTTGAGATAGCTCCACTCGGCATGAAGGACGCGTAAAGATTCTTCTTCACGCAGCATATCACGCTCGACCACGCGCAGGCGCTGGCGGGCATCGGATGCTTCCTGACTGGTGTGGAATAAAATCGTGCCGCAGAGGGCGGCCATACCGAGCCAGAAAAGGGTGGCTTTACGCATGAACGCCTCCCTCATAAGGGGCGTGGGTACGCTCGGCCACCCGGAGCTTGGCGGAGCGCGCGCGCGGGTTTGCGGCGGTCTCGGCATCGCTGGCGGCCACCGTCTTGGCAACGGG
This sequence comes from Alphaproteobacteria bacterium, assembly GCA_027483355.1. Taxonomy (GTDB): domain Bacteria; phylum Pseudomonadota; class Alphaproteobacteria; order Micavibrionales; family UBA2020; genus JAEXMB01. Next base: position 2,584 of record JAIXUW010000285.1, on the reverse strand, counting down.
CAGCGTGAAGAGGGGTTCTGCCGCCTGAGCCTGGTGCTGTTGCGGTGCGTGGCGCGAGGGGGCGGCTTGCTGGCCGCTGTGGCGGCGGAAAAAACGCTTCACCCGCGCGTCTTCAAGTGAATGGAAGGAGACCACCACGAGACGGCCACCGGCGCGCAAAAGGGCCGGGGCAGCGGCCAGCGCCCGGTCGAGCTCGCCCAGTTCATCATTAACGGCAATGCGCAGCGCCTGAAAGGTGCGTGTCGCCGTGTCGGTTTTATGGCCGCCGTGCATGGGCAAAACATCATGGACAATTTTGGTCAGCTGGCGCGTGGTGGTGATGGGTGCATCGGCCCGGGCAGCGACAATACGTCGCGCAAGGCGCCGCGCGGCGCGGTCTTCGCCATATTCGAAAATGATATCGGCGAGCTCTTGTTCGGAGGCGTTATTGACGATATCGGCCGCGGTCTGCCCGCTTGACCCCATGCGCATATCAAGGGGGCCGTCTTCGCGGAAAGAAAAGCCACGTCCGGCTTCGTCCAGTTGCGGGGATGACACGCCCAGATCCAGCACCAAACCATCGACGGGGCCGCTGTTGGCCGCGCGCAACAAGGTGGCGACATCGCCAAAGCAACCCGAAAGCGGGATGAGGCGGCCGTTAAATTCATCTGCCATCTGTTTCGCCTTGGCAATCGCGGCGGGATCGCGGTCGATGGCGTAGACTTTGCAATCAGCAGCTTCAAGGATCCCCCGCGCATAGCCGCCCGTGCCAAAGGTACCGTCGACATAGACGCCGCCATCTTTGGGGTTGAGATATGCGAGGACTTCGTCGAGCATGACCGGCACATGGCCGCTGTTGTTTTTATGCTGATAGGCGCGCACGCGCTGGCCGATCTGCGCCCAGCGCCCGGCCGTGGATTCTGGTGACTTGGTTGTTGCGTTGGTCCCGCTTTGGTCTGGCAACACGGCGATATTCACTCCACGCCATCACCATAACATATGAAGACTCGCCGCAGCAAGCAGAGCTGGACAGCAAACCTTTTTTTTCCAACGGGATAGCGGCGGTTCGGGGCGGGCCCGCCCGGACAGTGTCACGCCAGGGGGCGGTGCCAAGACCCGTCAGAGCGGACGGAACCCCATCTGATGCCTGTTAACCGATTATGGTTATAATCTGCGCACTGTTAAGCTTACGCCAGAAGATATCTAGACGCCGTATAGTTTTAATTATTTCAATAGGATAAAAAATGCCAGAGGGTCTATAAGCCGGGTTCTGTCCACGTTTTGCAACGCTGGATGACCATTCCTCTTGGGTTGCATTTACATACAACCTCCAGCGACCTACCCGGGAGACGGACTTGAAAACAAAGTCCTGGGCGGCGAACCGCCCGCTGTCTCCCCTATTTGGTCTTGCTCCCGATGGGGTTTGCCAACCGCTGCATTGCTGCAGACGATGGTGCGCTCTTACCGCACCGTTTCACCCTTACCCGTTGCCCGAAGGCTTCTGGCGGTTTGTTTTCTGTTGCACTTTCCGTCACACCCGAAGATGCGCCCGGCCGTTAGCCGGCATCGTGTTCTCGCGGAGCCCGGACTTTCCTCGCGCGAGTGGTTTGCACCGCCCGCCCGCGGTCATCCGACCCTCTGGCATCCACCATTTAGGCGCTTTGGCGCGGAAAGGCAAGTGCACCGCCCCGTGCGCGGGCATGGTGGGCGGCATCGACCAGCCGCGTGCGGGTCAGGATATCGGCGTGACCTGCATTGCCGCCGTCCAAAAACGCTTCGGGCACGAAATGCCGCTGAAAGGCGGTGATCAGGGTTTTAAGATCAAGGGCGGGGTTATAGCCACAAGCGGTCAGATGGGCGCGGATGCCGTCATCGGTGAGGGCCAGCCCTTCCGCCTTGTCGGCCATGCCGGGGTTGGGCCAGAAACCCAGGCCATGCGTGTGCAGTTTTTCCCAGGGAAACCATTCGCCGGGGTCGATCTTGCGGTCGGGGGCGATGTCGCTGTGACCCAGAATGGCTTGCCCGTCCAAACCATGGCGCTGACAGAGATCGCGGCAGAGATCGATGACGGCCGATATCTGCGCCCAGGGGTAGGCGGGGGCACCGCCCCGGTGACCGGCGTTTTGAATTTCAATACCAAGTGATAATGAATTGAGATCGTCTTCACCCGCCCAGTGACTGCGACCGGCGTGCCAGGCGCGGCGCTCATCGGGCACTAGCCGTTCGATAGCGCCGGTGGTATCGACCAGATAATGGGCGCAAGCCTGGTGCGTCGGGTCTTGCATCAATGCCCGCGCCTCCGCCGCGCTTGGCAGATCGGTGTAGTGCAGAATGATCAGGCTGATGGCACGCCGCCCGCCCGTGGTGGGAAAGAAGCGTTCGTTGTAATTGGGCGAGGGACTGTCGGTGATGATCATGGGGCCGGAGGTGGTGGCGGGGTGACGGGCGGCGCTGGTTTCGCCCTTCTCTGCCATGCCGTGTCGAGTCTGTCTTGTTCGCGCACCAGGGCGCGCATGAGGGCCAGGGTACGGCGCGTCGGCAGACCCGCTGCGCCCGGCCATTCAAAAACGTCTGGTTCAAAACGCATCTGAAAGGCGGCCACAAT
>JAIXUW010000353.1 GCA_027483355.1 Alphaproteobacteria bacterium | reverse complement strand
GTCACCCCGCCGCCATAGCGGGCCGCCACATCAAAGCTGCGGATATCGGCGAAGGTCACCAATAAAACGGTCGCCCCCACCACCAGATAAAACTGCGGGTTATCCGGCCATTCGACCAGCAGCATCAGCGGCGTCAAGGCCACGGTTGCCAAAACCCGCATCCAGAACACGAGCAAATAACCGGGCTGGCGCAAATATTGATTGATCAGATAAATAACGGCTGAAAAAGCGGCCGAGACCAGCGCAAACACGGCCCAGCCGCCGCCTTGCATAAAGGCATCAAAACTCATGCGCGAGTATCCCGCTGCTGGGCAAAACTGCTTTGCGTACGGGCGGTGCCGCCGGGCCCTGCCGTCACCTGAATATGCAGCGCGTCATCGATGCCGGCAAAAATACGTGCTTCCGTCCCCGTCACAAAAACCTGTCCGCCCAAGGCGCGTAAAAATCCGAACAGCTGCAGGCGCCGATCGTCATCCAGGTGTGCCGCCACTTCATCCAGCAGCAGCACGGGTACAAAGCCTTTTTCCGCCTGCATCATGCGGGCATGCGCCAAGGTCAGCGCCAGCAACAGCGCTTTTTGCTCCCCGGTCGAGGCATCATGGGCGGGCATCTTCTTGGCGGCATGGATCACTTCCAAATCGCTGCGATGCACGCCGCGCGCGGTGCGGCCACTGGCGGCATCAAGGGCGCGGGTCTCTTGCAGCATGGCGGCATAGCTGTCTTCGACTTCGACGGCGGGCCGCGTCAACAGGGCAGCTTCGGTTTCACCACGTACCATCACGCTGGGTGCCGGGAAAAGTTTTTGCAGATCGCCCAAGGCCGCCGCGTGATGCTGCAAACGCTCCGCCACCAGCATTCGGGCCGCCGCAATCGCCACCGCCTCGCCCGCCAATTGCCGCTCGACCGGCTGCAGCCAGCGCGCATCGGGGCGCGCCGTTTGCAATTGCGCCATGCGCTCGCGTTGCAGACGTTCAAAGCGGTTAAGGCGTGTCGCATGATCCGGCGCATAGGTCGCCACCAGACGATCCAGAAAACGCCGCCGTCCCCCTGGCCCCTCGATAAACAGGCCGTCCATTTGCGGCGTCAGCCACAGCGCCGAGAAATGGGGCGCAAAAGCGGTCGAGGCCTTTTCTTCGCGCCCATCAATACGAATGCGGCGGCGATCACCAGCCGGGTCGTAACCTGATCCCAGCTTGGTCAGCAGCGCCCCCCGTGTGATTTCACCGGCCACCGCCCAGCCCTCCCCGGCAGGGGCGGTTTTGCGCTGTAAATCGCGGCTGTCAGCACCGCGCAAGCCGCGGCCCGGCGTCAGCATACTGATCGCCTCTAAAATATTGGTCTTACCCGCCCCATTGGCGCCGGTGATGGCCACAAAGGGTGCCGCCACGCCCGCCGCCATGACATCAAGCCGCGTTGCTTCGTGGTTGCGAAACAGCGACAGCGTCAATCTGGTAAGCGCAAGTGACAAGGACGATCAACCTATCTCGGGTTCAAGCGGCGAGATCTTTATATAAAGCCGCGCGCTTGTTGTTTGTAGCATCAAACGCGGTCGCCGCGCCATGGCGCGGACGCCGCCCAACCGCATGACGGCCTTGCCGTTTGGATCCATACCCTTGGCGCAAGGCCGGGCGACCAGCGGACACGTCTCGACCCCCGCCGGGACGGGCAAACACCTGAAACCAGGGGGCACGCCGCTTACCACACCTCGCCGCGACGCCTTTTAACCTTATGAAAATAAATCGCTTTTTCTGTAGCCTAATTTAATTACCCAACATCTCACGAATTGGGAATTTAATTATTGAAACGACTCTCAAAACGGTCGTAAGCTAATGCCTGTTCTTGCATCACCCGGGGCGGATATGCCCCGCCCGTTTTGAAAAGGAAGACGTCATGGCCCCCAAAGACAGCCTGACTCCAGGTAATCCCGGCACCACGCCCGGTGAAAAATTCCGCAACACCATCAACGCGGCCCTCGAAGACAGCCGCCGCCAGACCATCCAATACGACATCGTCAATGAATTCTTCACCGCCATGGCCGACAAGCTCGAGCCGATCATGACGCGTCACACCCAGGAATTCTTCAACCGCGTGGCGCGCATCAGCGCCAAATCGCCCGAAGACGCCAATGCCCACATCATCGAAAGCGTCACCGTCGGTGAAGGCGGTCAACCCACCTTTTTGCGCATCGGCGTGCCAGTCAACCCCCTGTTCCTCGAATTCACCGCCGCCGACATCAAGGAAATGCCCGGCTACATCGCGCTGCACGAAAAAGCCCGCGCCCTTGATATCGCCCTTAGCCTCACCGGCATGACCACCGAAGAAGGCCGCGGTGCCGGCATCAACGCGCAGCCACCGGTTTTGACGGTCAACATGATGCAATCCTACGAAGACGGTGCAGCGGGCGAGAATTCAAATCTCTATCCCAACCTGCCACCGGTACCCGCCACCTACGACAAGCGCGGCGCGCGTAACCACTACGTACTTTGATCTCAATACGCACATATAAAAAAAGGCGGGAAAATATCCCGCCTTTTTTTATGGACGCTATTTCGCGGCAAGTAAGTGTGCGCCACGCGCACAGAGCGGCTAGCCCATCAAATTCTCACACGCGCATGGGCATGAGGACGTAGAGCGACGAGGTATCCGACACATCCTGGATCAACGTTGGCGACGCCGCATCACTGAGCGTCATGCGGCAACCCTCACCCTCAATCTGCTTGGCGACGTCCATCAGATAGGCGGAATTAAAACCAATCTCCATCGGACCGGCATTAAACAAAATCTCGATCTCTTCGGAAGCCGATCCGCTATCGGGTGAATTCGCCGACAGCGTCAGCGTTTTCGCACCCAGCGTCAATTTGACCGCCCGCGATTTTTCCGACGAAATGGTGGAGACACGGTCAACCGCCCGCGCGAACAGCACCGGGTTGATCTCCAGCACCTTGTCGTTGTTCTTGGGAATGACGCGGTCGTAATCGGGGAAGGTGCCATCGATCAGCTTGGTCGTCATCTGAATGTGATCAAAGCCGATGCGCAGCTTGTTATCCGAGACGCTGACATTGATGGCATCACCGGCCTCGTCAATCAGCTTGCGAATTTCATTGATGGCCTTGCGCGGGATGATCACACCCGGCATATCGCGCGCCCCTTCCGGCAGCGGCATTTCAAAACGGGCCAGACGGTGGCCGTCGGTGGCAACCGCACGCAAAACTGCCACACCGTCATTGGTGGTCGGGTGCAGATAGATACCGTTCAGGTAATAGCGGGTTTCTTCGGTCGAAATGGCAAAGCGCGTACGGTCAATCAGCGTGCGCAGATCAGCCGCCGGCAGCGTGAAGTTATAGGGATATTTTTCACCTGCTCCCATCTTGGGAAAGTCTTCCGTTGGCAGACAGCCGAGACGGAAGGTTGATTTACCGGCCTTGACCGTCAGCACCTGGTCGTTGTTGACCAGCGCCATTTCAACCGTGCCGTCGTCGCCCAGTTTGCGCACGATGTCATAGAGCGTATGGGCGGGGACCGTGGTGGCACCGGTAGCGCTGGCATTGGCCGCACAGCTCTCGATGATTTCCAAATCCATGTCGGTCGTCGTCAGCGACAGATGATCTTTTTCCGCCCGCAGCAAGACGTTGGCGAGAATGGGTATGGTGTTGCGGCGCTCGACCACGCTATGCACATGGGCAAGTGATCGAAGGATATCGGCACGGCTGACGGTGAACTTCATGGCTGCTTCCACGCGAACGAAAAAGGGGATGTGTGTTGACGCCCCGAGTATACCGACCGCCGCCTGAAAACCCAAGTTTTTTGCTCAGTCATGCCCCGCGCCCAGAGCGATACTATACGGAAACTGGCGGCCCCGCCCTCTTTGGCGGAATTTAACGCCGCGTTTTCTGGGCGGCTTTTTTCTTCACCGCCTTTTTAACCGCGGGTACTTTCGCCCGGGTATAGGTTTTCCGGTCCTGCAAAATCGGCAAAAGCGCCCGCAAGAAAAGCGCCGCCCAGGCCTCGGCGTCTTTTTTGGACCCGTCCACCAGATCCTGGCGGAATTCAACCGCGATATAGGGAATGCCGCGGCGCTCCGCATGGCGCTCGATGGTATTTAATCCGCCCGCCGCCCCTTTCAGGCTATAGGGTTTATTATCGCCGATCTTTAAAGCCGGGTTTTGCCGCCGCAGATTGCGCACCAATTGCTTCGACAATTTCTCCTGCCGGTTCCACATCAGGCCGATATGCCAGGGGCGCGGTTTTTCACCGGCCATCTGCGGCGTGAAGCTGTGGATCGACAATAAAAATGGAACTTTTTTGGCGGCCAGGTGCCGGTCGATAAACGCGCTGATGGCGT
>JAIXUW010000059.1 GCA_027483355.1 Alphaproteobacteria bacterium | reverse complement strand
GTCAAGAAGTCATTCATGACGCGGATCAGCTCGGCCGGGTCCATGCCTTCGGACACCGTGGTAAAGTTACGGATATCGCTAAACAAGACCGTGATATCGCGCACTTCGCCGCCCAGTTTCAGGCGTGCCGGATCGCGTTCCAATTCTTGCATTAAAACGGGCGAGACATAATGGCTGAAAGCCTGCCGGACAGTACGGCGCTCGTTTTCACTGCGCAGGTTGGTCAATACTGCTGAAATTGCGAAAATCGCCCCCGTGACCAGCGCCGGATAGATAGCATCAATCAACAACCCCCGGGTCTCGTAGCCATAGAAGCTCAGCACAAAGCCACCGCCCGCCACCCCCACCGCCAGCACCGCCAGCGCCAGGGTCGAGACAAAAGGCGCCAGAAAAATAATCGCCAGGCTCAGCACGACGGTCGCCAGCAACTCTGCCCCGATAAGATAACTCGGACGTTGTAAAAACTGACCATGCAGAATTTGCTCGGCCATCTCCGCGTGAATTTCCACCCCTGGCAAATCCGCCTTGAAGGGGCTGGCGCGCAAATCTAGCAGCCCAATGGCTGACGTTCCCACGAAAACGATTTTGCCCTGCAGCCGCGCCAATGCTTTGGCATCGCCAGCCAGAATATCAGAGGCGGAAATATATATACGGGGGCGGTGACCGGTGTAATAAACCCAAGCAACGCCGCTGTTATCGGTGGGGACTTTCAAGTCACCGATGGCCACGGATTTGATACCACGCCCCTCGGGGTTATCGATGCCGTGGCTGGTGACCGTGTAAAACTTTTTACCCAGCGCGACCCGCACCGCCTCCAGCGAGAGGGCGGGTAGAATATTTTCAGCCGTACCTGGCGTCGCACTTCTGGTGCCGATCAGCAGCGGCAAGCGGCGCACAATCCCGTCGCTCTCAACCAGAGGGGTAAAGCTGCCATTACCATTAGCAGCCTCTGTCAGCTGAGGCAGGCTGACGGTGAAATACGGCAGGGTTTGCACGAAGCGTTGTGGCTCCGGCTGTTTACCGGTGTTGAAAATGCGTGTCTTGGCAAGCGGCTTCATATCGGTTGGCTGATTGGCGCCAACGAAACCCATCACCACGTTGCCGGCCCGTGCAATAGCCGCTGCAAAAACATCGTCATGATCGGGTAATTGGCGCAGAAAAGTGGCAGCGGTAGGTAGCGTTTCGGCAAGCGCCCGGGGTGAAGTGCGATCCTGCTCTGAAAAGACGATATCGAAGACGATGGCGCGGGCACCCGCTGCATGCAGCTTATCGGTCATATCGGCGAGCAATGTGCGTGGCCAGGGCCATTGACCGTATTGGCGTATTGACGCCTCATCAATATCGATAATGACGGTGTCATTGCCCGCCGGGCGCGGCTGCCACTTGTTATAAGTGTCAAAGGTCAGGTGACGTAACCGCTCAATCGCGGGCGGATCCTGCATGCGCAGTCCAACCGCTAAAGCCAAAAGGCCCAGCAACATTAAAACCTGGACCCAGCGATGCGATAAAAGCCTGATCATTTTATTTCTCAGTCAACGCCCGGTCCTGCACACGCAGGATAGGACGTAAAAGATAAGTCATCACACTGCGTTTGCCGACGATCACGTCGATATCACTAACCATACCGGGGACGATGGGCAGCGCCCGGTCCCCCTCGCCGATATGATTGTTGCGCGTATGCACATCTACTTCGAAAAAGACATTACCCTCGTTGTCCTTGATCGTATCCGCGCCGATACGCTCCAACCGCCCCTGCAGCGTGCCGTAGACTTGCGGGTCATAAGCGGTGATGCTGACCCGCACAGGCTGCCCTGGACGCAAGAAAGCAATATCGGCCGGGCTGATACGGGCACGAATGACTAACGCGTCGTCGCCAGGCACAATCTCGACCAGTTTCTGCGCCGGTTGCAGCACGCCCCCCACGGTTCTGACATGTAGTTTATGCACAACACCCGCGACAGGTGCCCGCAATTCGGTGCGGCGTACTTTATCTTCGACCGACTTCAGGTTTTCGCCGATGGAGGCCAAACGGGCTTCGGTGTCATTCAATTCGCCCAAAGCCTGGGAGCGGAAGGCTGCCGTTTTTTCTTCTTCACGACGGGCAGCCGCACTTAAACGCGCCTCTAAAGACGCCTGAGCCTGGACCGCCGTGGCGAGATTGCCGCTAGTATCGTTCAGTTCGCGCTCAAGGCGCAGCAGTTCAATTTCCGGCTGCGCCTTTTTTTCAACCAAACGGCGGGTGATGGCCAGTTCTTTTTGCAAAAGTTCTTTCGACTTTGAATATTTGCCGATACTGGCGCGTACCTCGGATAAATTGGCCTCGGCCTCGCGGACCTCGTCGCGGATAATGGCCAGGGCTGATTGTAATTCGCGCGCACGTGAGCGGAACAGTTGTTCTTCGGTGGCGGCAATATCGGGATACTTTTCAGCGATGTCAGCAGCTGGCACGAAAACCGCACCGCTGGTTTCCGCCTTCAGGCGCGCTTGGGTCGCCTTGAGGCTGGCGATTTGCGCCTCGATACCGCGGCCTTCCGATGCGAACTGAATATCTTCAATGCGCAGCAGAATTTGACCCTTCTCCACACGGTCACCTTCAGCCACCAGAATGTCGCGTACAATACCGCCCTCCAGGCTTTGCACTACCTGCATATCGCTCGAGGGCGCTACCTGGCCCTGGCCGCGCACACGTTCGTCAACTTGCGAAAAAGACGCCCAGACCACGGCCCAGACGAAGAAGGCAATGATGGCCCACAAAAGCCAGAGTGCACCCCGGCGCGGCTTCAAGGTGCTGGCTGCTTCCAATTCATCCATATACGACAGCTCGTCTTGCTTCATAGAGATGCCCCCGGTGTCGTCACCGCCACCTGACCCTGAGCCAAGGCTGTCCATACCTGGTCTTTTGGACCATCCATGACAATACGACCATTATCAACGACGATCAGACGCTCAACCAGACGCAACAGGGCGGGTTTGTGCGTGACCAGGACCAATGTTTTACCGATCACATGTTTTTCCAGCAGGCGCAATAAACGCTCTTCGCTGCCGCCATCCATGGCGTTGGTGGGCTCATCGAGTATCAGGACAGTCGTATCGCGCAGCAAGGTCCGCGCCAGTGCCACAGCCTGCCGCTGCCCACCGGATAAGCCCTGACCTCCTTCGCCCACGGGCGCATCGTAGCCTTGCGGGTGGCGGCGCACAAATTCATGCACGCCAGTCAATTCGGCCACGCGCAAAACATCGGCATCGCTGGCCGCCGGGTTACCAAGCGTGATGTTCTCGCGCAAGGTGCCACTCAGGAGCGTGGTGTCCTGCCCCATATAGGCGATCTGACGACGCAGATCGGCCGGGTCGATCTGGCGCATGTCGGTGCCATCCGCAAGCACAGCGCCTGCGGTTGGGCTATAGAAATTGACCAGCAGCTTTATCAGGGTTGTCTTACCCGAACCAATGCGTCCCACCACTGCCACGCGCTCGCCCGGCTGGATAATAAGATTGACCGCGGACAAGACCTTTTGCGTGTTGTCTGGATAGACAAAATCAACCCCCTGCAGCGCAAAGCCACCGGCCAGCTGCGGGCGATGCAGAAAATTCCGTTCAATAGGCCGCTCGACTTGCTGATGCATCAGGCCATCAAGACGCCGGTATGAAGCCTTGGCCTGATGATACCGGTTGACCAGGCCCGCCACCATGCCCACCGGTGAAATCGCGCGACCGGCCAGCATGGCGCTGGCGATCAAGGCACCCGCCGTCATATCGCGGTCACGCACCAGATACATGCCGATCATCACCATCAGCACGGCGCTGGCTGCTTGTAACAAAAGAGAAAAATTGACGCTGAGGCCAGAGTAATAGCGTGACACCTGCCCCGCCTCGGCCGCGGCCGCCAGATAGCGACGATAGCGCGCCCGCAACGGGCCCTCGCCACCAATGCCACGTATGGTTTCGTGCGTGGCGATGGTTTCTACCAGAAGACCATGCTTCTTCTCAGCCGTGTGCATGGCTTCACGCACGGCACGGCGCACGGGTATCTGGGCTAACC
>JAIXUW010000013.1 GCA_027483355.1 Alphaproteobacteria bacterium | reverse complement strand
ACTTCCGGTTTACCGGTTTCGCTGTTGATGCTCTCGGCGGCGGCCGCTGCCGCATAGGCGGGTTTGGCGGCGCAGAGGTCGATGTGCAGCCGGGCTGCTTTGACTTCGGCGGGTGTCAGCACCAGCATAAAGCCGAGGACCACGCGGCGTTGCCCGTTGGGAAAGGCGAGCGTTTTGGTGTCAACCGGGGAGAGGCGCGTGGGGTCGACTTCGAGCAGCGGCAAACCGCCGGGCAAACGGAATTCTTCCTCGATTTCGCGGGCAGCACCCGTGCGGCCATCCTCAGGCGCATCACTGGCGGCCACTTTGCTGGAACCGGGGGTGCGGGTGAGATTGATAAAGCCGCCGGGGATCATATAGCTTTCGGGTAGGGGCGCGGTGCCGCGCTGATAATGATCACCCGCCCGGCCCACAAGCGTCTTCCATACCCCGTCTTCGTAAAAGACAAGCGCCACGCCGGAACCCACGTTCGCTTGCTGGGTTTCGCTGATGACGGGGGCGGGCAGCGTCGTCCAGGGCGGCATATCGGGCCACGATTTGGCGATGGCTTGTTGCAGGGCGTCTTTAAGGGCGCCGCCCTTGAGGCCGGATTGGCGGACCAGGGCGTGAATGTCGTCGGGCAGGCTCATGGCGGGGCTCCTTTAATAATGCTCAATATGAGTATAATTAGCAGATTTGCCGCTGCCGTCAACATAAAAAAACGAAGACCAGAGGCCGCGACTTTTTGGCGGGGCGCTGCTATATTGATGAACAGGGGAGTTTATCGACCAAGATGACGATCAATACGCGCCTGGAACTCAGGCAGGGCCAGACCCTGACGATGACGCCGCAACTGCAACAGGCCATCAAGCTGTTGCAGATGTCGAACCTTGAACTCTCCGAATTCATCGAAGCGGAGATCGAAAAAAATCCACTGCTGGAACGCGACGACAGTTTGACGTCCGAGCGGCCCGATCTGCCCAGTGATCAGGCGGGGGGCGATCAGACAGGTGACAACGCGGACAGCGGCGATGAGCGTGCGGCCACGGGCAGCCTTGAAGAAGCTTATGACAGCTCGTACAGCGATGAAGGCCGGGGCGACAGCGCGATGGCTGATCATGCCGGTGGTTATGATGCTTTCGCCACTAATAGTTTTGCCGATGTGGGCAAGGGTGGCTCGACCAAATTTGATGACAGCGATTTCTCGCTGGAGAATACCATGGCGCAGGAAACCAGTCTGCGCGATCATCTGCTGGAGCAAATTCAGTTGGAGTTCGACACGCCCGGCGACCGGGCGATTGCGTCGGTGTTGCTTGATTACCTCGACGAGTCCGGTTATATCCGCGCCGATCTCGTGGCCTTGGCTGAACGGCTGGGCACCACGGCCGCCCGGGTCGAGGGCGTTTTAGCGGTCTTGCAGCAGATGGACCCGGCCGGGCTCTTTGCGCGCAACCTGTCCGAATGCCTGGCGCTGCAATTGCGCGAGCAAAACCGCCTGGACCCTGCCATGCAGAAAATGCTGGCGAACCTTGAATTGCTGGCCAGCCATGATTTGAAAAAGCTGCGCGAGATTTGCGCGGTCGATGACGCCGATCTCAAAGACATGATCAGCGAAATCCGCAGCCTCAACCCCAAGCCGGGTCTTGCCTTTGATAGCCTGGTCGTGCAGACGGTGATCCCCGATGTGCTGATGCGGCCGCTGCCAAAATCAAAGGGCGGGGGTTGGGCGGTGGAGCTCAACAACGACACGCTGCCGCGCGTGCTGATCAATAAAACCTATTACACCGAAGTCAATAACACGTCGAAAGACAAACAGGCCAAGACGTTTTTGAGCGATCAGATGGCGCAGGCCAGCTGGTTGGTCAAGGCGCTCGATCAACGCGCCCAGACAATTTTGAAAGTGGCCGGTGCCATCATCGAAAGTCAGGAAGCGTTCTTTACCTATGGCGTCGAGTACCTGAAGCCGATGGCGCTGAAAGACGTGGCTGCCACCATCGGCATGCACGAAAGCACGGTCAGCCGGGTGACCACGTCCAAATACCTGGGCACCCCGCGCGGGGTGTTTGAACTGAAATATTTCTTTTCGTCCGGTGTAGGATCTACCGACGGTCAGGGGTCGTTTTCGGCCGAAGCCATCAAGGCGCGCATCAAAGCGCTGACCGAAGCGGAGCCCGCCGATGCCATCTTGTCGGATGATGATCTGGTGGATCTGTTGAAAAAAGACGGCATCGAGATTGCGCGTCGCACGGTGGCCAAATACCGTGAAGCGCAGAAGATCCCGTCATCGGTGCAGCGCCGGCGCATAAAATCTTTGCGGGCCTGAGTTTCCGGAAAATAAAAAACACAGCAAAATCAACGAGGTATTTCCGTATGCGGCGGTGCTTAACTTTGACTTTACCGCCAATGGTCTATATTAAAAGGGAACACCTGACGTGCCAATCGGTTGGACTTAAAGCATAAGGAAACCCGTCAAATAAACTGACGTATCGCCCGATTTTCTGCCGCTGCCGCGTGACCTTTCGGGTCAGCCGCCCCGGCTTTTCACCATAGCGCCGCCGTGCTGGCGGACGTGCCACTTCACAGAAAGGACTATCATCATGCAAGTCACCGTAAAGGGTATCCATCTTGATGTGGGCGAGGCTTTGACCGGCCACGTTGAAACCACTTTGGCCACCATGGCCGAAAAATATTTCCAGGGCCGTGCCATTGATGGCACCGTCACCGTCACCAAGGAAAAAAACCATCGCTTTACCGTGCTGGTCAGCTTGCGCGTCGCGCGCGGCGATGTGCTGGAGGCAACGTCGGAAGGTGAAGAAGTTTATCCCGCTTTTGACAATGCGGTAGAGAAGCTCTCGTCGCGTCTGCGCCGCTATAAAGACAAACTGCGCGACCACCATCGCAAGGAAGACCCGGCCCAGCTGCACACCGCCGCTTACACAACCTTCTCTTCGGAAAACGAAGCTGAGGGCGGTAATGAACCCGCCGTGATTGCCGAAATGGAAATGCCGATCCAGACGCTGGCGGTGGCCGATGCGGTCATGCAGCTGGAACTGCGCGATCTGCCGTTCTTGATGTTCCGCAACCCCGGCACGCAAGGCTATAACGTTGTCTATCGCCGCAAAGATGGTAATATTGGCTGGATCGACCCCGAGGGTCGTCTTGACAAGGAAGGTAAGCGCGCGGCCGGTTAACCCCGGCGTCGCCCGCGGCCAGCGATGGGGTGGCAGAAACCATCCCGGCCGACGGCGATCACGACCCCGCGCTGCATCAGAATATGCACCACGCTGTAAAAAATCACCGCAAGGCACGTGTCATGGGAGGCTGCTATGCCGCTCGCCGCTAGTCCTTGCGTCATTCAGACCGATCTGATCATCGGCAATCTGTCTGCCACGTCGAAACGGCAGGCCTTTCGCCATATCGCCGAGCGTACCGCTTTGTTGTACAACGGCCCGGCCGAAGTCCTCCTTGATGCGCTGCTCGAGCGGGAGCGAATTGGCACCACCGGCATTGGTGCGGGCGTGGCCATTCCGCACGTGAAGGTGGCGGGGGTGACCCGCGCTTACGGCGTGCTGGTGCGCCTCGCCCAGCCCGTCGATTATGACGCGATTGATGGCGCGCCGGTCGATATCGTTTTTATGCTGCTGGCCCCGGCCGATGCCAAGACGACGCAGCATTTAAAAGTACTGGCGCAGATGTCGCGGTTTCTCAAAGATCCGGCGGTGGTGGCGCAAATTCGCAGCACGCCCGATGAGAGCCTGATCGGCACGATGGTTGGCCGCTGGATCCGCGAGCAAGTGCAGCTGGCGGGTTGAGATTTTAATGATGGGCACCTCTGTGCCGGGATCAGCAACGTCGAGACAAAAAAACCCCGGCTTTGCAGCCGGGGTTTCTTTCTTCTTTCGCTTTTTATCCGCAGGCTCAGCGGGCGACAGCGGTCACACGGGGGCGGAACGGCACCACGACACCATAGGCTTCTTGGCGCGTCGTTTTGGCGGGCAGTTCGATAGCGGTTTGCTCGACCTGGCGCTGGCGGCGGATATTCTTTTTCAGGTTGCGGATGACGGGGCCGGGTGGCGGTGAGGCTGGCGCCAGACGGATAGTTGGAATTTTTTTGTTTTCAACAGCATCGACATTGGCAGGTTCGGGCGTGACCGGCTGCAGCATATCGTCTTTATTGAAGCTCTGTTCGACCATGCGGATCGAGATATCGAGCGCGCGGGCATGAAAGACGCCAAGGCCCAGTTCGATAATCGGCTTGGTCGGATGGCCGTAATCTTCGCCATCGAAACTGATGCGGGTGATGCGGTAATGATCGGGACGAGCGGTGCGCTCCGCATACATAAAGAAGCTCTCTTCGAAAACGTCGTGGCGCTTGCCGTCATCGTCGATGTGGTTTTCGCTGTAGCGTTTGAGTTCTGCCACCAGAAATTCGCCGCCCGCTTCGAGACGGATTTCAGCGAAGCCAGCCAGACCATTGCGCGTCTTGTCGAAGTAATACCACTCCAGCCGCGGCCGCGATTTCAGCTCGGGCGCGCCCATTTTTTTCAACAGATCATGCAGGTGGTACATCATTGTCGTCTTCCCCCATTTGGCGGGCGGCTTTGTGTGGCCTGCCCGTCCGATTCCCTTTTTCTTTTAAGGACTACCGCCGCTTTCGGCTGGTCGTGGACGAATCTGATTCCCTCAAACCGCTCGTCTGTCCTGCACACAGGTTAGCGGACAATGGTTAAAAAGCTTTTGCGT
>JAIXUW010000133.1 GCA_027483355.1 Alphaproteobacteria bacterium | reverse complement strand
GTTGCCGAGACCGTTGCTGTAGAATTGCAGGGCGCGGGCGATCACGTGGGCGATGTCTTCGCGGCCATTGTTTTCCGCGTGCTGCGGCTGCAGGTCTTCGAGGGCGGTCAAAAGGTAACTAGGTATCCGGCATATAGTTTGGTGGGACAGAGCTTCAGGGGTCAGTATTTCAGGCAGCCTGAGCAGACCGTTAGGAAAGGTATTTTGATCGTTGGTGAAAACATATTCGGCAATGGCCCGGCGCAGCAATAAGTCGATATCTGCGCTGGTATTCAGGGCATGGCCCCGTAGACGTGCATAGGTTTCTGGCGGAAGCTGTACGATCAGTTTGGTCGCGGCGTAGCGCGTGTCCAGGGTATCGAAATATACAGTAAGGCCGCGCCAGATGATTCTCTCCATCGAGATGTCGGTATCATGGCTGGCCCGCAACTTTTGCTGCAGGCTTTCGGGCAGGTCCAGCATCACTTTATTCACGACGGTGGCACCGGTGGGGGTGACAGGGTGCGCACCAGCTTCAGACATATCGGCATAGCTTTCCAACGCGCCGATGATATAACGCGACAAGGAAATGTCGCCATCCCGGCTGGCGGCGGTGGCGCGATTGACGAGGGCATGGGGGAGCATGAATTCCACGTCGGCCATGTTTATAACCTCAACTTTTTAGACGCGGCGCGGGCGGCGGCGCTGGGGGGGGCTGGCGGCGGCATAGGGGCTGCTGTGTCGCGAAAGTACTGCTGCACGGCGGCGGCGATGATGGTTGAATCATAGGTATTGTGTCGCCGCGCAATTGCCCCCAACGGACCCTGGATAGCGGGCTCGTCGAGCCCGTGGGCGGCGGCCTTGAGGGGTTTGGCTGTCGCCGCAAGATCAGGTTGATAGGCCTGCAGCGTGTTTTTTTGGGCGGTTTCGCCCGCGGCAATAAAATCAACGATGATTTTTTTCAGCAACGGGGCCACATTGCCGCCGCTGGCCGCGGCCAGGCGATTGTAATCATCCACGGGGATTAAAAAGTTGCCACTGAGCATCGCCTACAGCCTTAGTTTCTTGGTTTGGGTGCGTTGGGTGGGGGTGGAGGATACGGGTATAGGTGCTCGGGTGGTGGGGAGTGACGGGGCTTGCACGGGGGCCGCGCCGATAACTTCAAGCTGCCAATTCAGGGCAGCAGCGATGATGGCCGAAACATTGATGCTGTTATCATTGCAGCGGAAAGCTTTTTGCCGCAGGGCTCTTTGCAGGTCCGTGTCCATTTTGTGGTTAGTGATCAGGCGGTGTCTTTCATCGGGCACCGTATAGGCGTGCAGACGCGCATCCACATCGGGCAGGGCCAGAAATTCTTGGATCGCCGCATTCATTTCAATGAGCCAAGGCGACCCGGCCGCATCCGCAGAGGCTTTGAAGCGCTTATAAGTTGATGTGGGGATGGTGAAGGTCTGAATATGCGCCATGCGGTTATAGCCTTAATTTCATACGCTTGGCGCGGGCAGCGGTGTTGGGGGTGAAGGCGGGGCTTGGTGTTGCCTTAGGGTTGAAATGCGCGTCGAGGGCGACGGCGATCAGCTCTTGGGTCCAGACAGCGTCGCTGTGTACGCGCCGCAAGGCGAGACAGGCCTCTGCGACCGGCCCCCAGACGGTTGGATAATCTAGCCCGTGGTCGTCGGGGATAAAACAGACTTTCGCGCCGTCTTCTGCGGGAGCATAAGCAGCAATATGGGCCGCCTGTTCGTCCGGGGTGTGTTGGATGAAAGCGAGCAAGATTTCTTTTAGTCTTGGACCGAGAGGGCCGTCCTCATGTTTGTCCAGCCGGTTATAAAGATCAGTTGGGATAAAGAAAAAACCATTCGACATTATTTTAAACCCTTGCCAAAGGCGCGGCGCGCGGCTGGGTTGTTGGTATTGGCGGGGGGTGCCAGGGCGCGGTTTTTTTCGAGGTGGCGCGCCAGTTCCAGCAGCGACGAGAATTTATAAGCGCCGGGTGGCAGTTGGGCGGCTTTAAGCTCATGGCCGCCGTTGATGGTTTCGATCCAGACGGCTTGCCAGCCTGCTTCGACCGCGGCCAGCACATCGGAGCGCAAAGAATCCCCGATCATGATCAGTTCAGACGGTTTAATACCTAGCTTGGCCGCGACGTTGCGATACACGGCGGCATCTTTTTTCGGCACGATGGTGACGCTGTTGAACTGGTCCTTGAAGGGCAGATGGTTGACGCGGAATTGCTGCACATGATCGGCGCCGCCGGTGACCAGATGCAAGGGGGCAACTTGTGCAAGAAGGGCCAGCGCTTCGACGGTGTCAGGTTTTACGTCGGCGACGGTGCGAAAGACGCGCTCGGCAAAATCGCGCACGGTGGAGATCATCGCCTTATCGGCGTTGGGTATGAAATGCCGCAGGGTGTGTTCGAAAGAGAGTGGAAAGCGGGTGATGGCAATACCAAGCGTTTTGAAATTCTCGGCCTCGGCCGCTTTGAGGACGGTGAAGGTTTCCTCTGGCGTCACGCCGAAGTTTTGCAGGTAACCGGCCAGCATAAATTCGGCATTGGTGTAGAGCACCTGATTGACGATCAGGGTGTCGTCCATGTCGAGGCAAATGGCTTTGATCATGCGAAAAGGGCTCCTGCAAGCAGAGGATGAAACGACTCGGGGGCGCTGAATGGAAATACCATAACCCGAGCGACGAGCGATCCCAAGCAAATTGAGGGGGTATTAAATATTTACATAATGCAAAATCAGAGGGAACGAGGCGGCAGTGGTGTGCGTTGGTCTGGGTGAATACAACTGAACGCAACCCAGGAGAACGACCATGATCAACAAAGACCGTATTGAAGGTTCGGCCAAGCAAGCCTCGGGCGCCGTGAAAGACGCCACGGGCAAACTGCTGGGCGATCACAAACTGCAAGCCGAAGGCAAAGGCGAAAAAGTTGCCGGCAAAGTGCAGAACGCTGTCGGCAGCATTAAAGACGCGCTGAAAAGCGACGACGGCAGCTGTGGCTGCTCGGGTAAATAATAAAGTTTTCTGACGGTCTTCGGGCATGTCAGAATGAACCCCGGCCGGGCTTGCCCCGCGCCGGGGTTTTTTATGATGATGATATCGGGGGAAATCGATATGCACAAAAATATGCAGGGCTTTTCGATGGTCGAATTTGCCATTGTGATGGTGATCATCGGCTTGTTGGTTGGTGGCGCGGTCGCGGGGCGGTCGATGCTTTATAACGCACGCATCAACGGCACGATTCAGCAAATCCTCCGTTACGACGCCGCGACAACCATGTTTAAAGATACCTATGAAGAACTGCCCGGCGATCTTGATACGGCGCTGGGGCGGTTGCCGGGTTGCACCGCCGCCACGGCCTGTGCCAACGGCGATGCGAATGGCCTTGTCGGCGTTGCGGCACTGGGGTTTGGCAATGTCGATGCCACGCTTGCCAGCGAAAACACGCAGTTTTGGAAGCATCTGGCCGCGGCCAGCCTCATCAATGAAGTCAATGCCGGCGCTACCAGCTCCGCCTTTGGTGAAAGCCATCCTGCCTCGGAATATACCGGCGGTTATTTTGTGCGCCAAGGCAGCGATGCGGGCGCGTCGTTGCCCAACGGGCTTTTGTATGTTTTGCGGGGTGCCATTGACGGACGCTGGTTGGAAGAGTCGTTGTCCCCCGCGATTGCCCCCAACGCGGCCGCCATCATCGATCGTAAAATGGATGACGGTTTTGCCTTTACCGGGCGCGTCTGGAGCATCAGTAGCGCCTATAATAACGGCTGCGGTATCGCCAATGCCGGTGGTCAGGGCCCAACCGGCTATGACGAAGACTCGACCATTCCCACCTGCGATATGCTGATCAAGGTTAAGCTGAAATAAGGTGCCCCTGTGTTGCTCTGGTCATGTCGCACAGTTGCGGCATCCATATGGATGCCCGGGTCTGCCCGGGGTGACCTGGCGGGGGCGAAAATCTCATACACGCGTAACGCCTGAAAAAACCCCCGGCTTCGTAGCCGGGGGTTTTTAAATGGGACGGTGTCTCGCCGCAGGCATCAAGCTTTGAAGGGCTTTACACCATGATAGCCTGGAAGATGGCCGCGAGGGAAGAAGCACGCGTCTTCGACCCCCCGTACTTTTTTGATCAATTCGACCAAGTCGTAGTTTTCATCCACGCCCTCGACCGTATCCACAAAAAGAAGGCGATTGGATGTTTGTTCGAACAAGGGCGTGACGTCTTGGAGCTGCGTCACCGCGTTGCGGCTGGCCTTGTACGCGGCGCGGACAGCTTCGGTGTTGAAGCTTACTTGCAGGACATAGTTTTTCTCATCACCGGGTAGCATCATCAGAGGTCTCCTTAATAAATAAACGAAACAGGCCCGAAGAATAAAAATTTAGCCATAATCTGTCAAGGGGTTTTTCGTAATAAATACGGTGTTTGTACATTAATACCCAAAAATCTCCCCGGTTGTTGTGGCCGGGGGCTGCATTGTCACCACGGGCTTGGCCATGGATGCCGCAGCAAGTGCGGCATGACGGGTAAGGGGCCTGCGCCATCAAAAAACCCCCGGTGTTGCCACCGGGGGTTTTTTGATCGGGCAGAGCAGAAGAACGCTTACGCGTCTTTCTTGTCGCCTTTTTTCTGCAGAGCTGCACCCAGGATATCGCCTAGGGATGCGCCCGAATCCGACGAGCCGTACTCGGCCATGGCGGCCTTGTCTTCGTCGATTTCGCGTTGCTTGATAGAGAGCTCGAGTTTCTTCGAGGTGCGGTCCATCTTGACAACTTTCGCGTCAACTTTCTCGCCCACAGCGAAGCGGTCGGTGCGTTGCTCCGAACGTTCACGGCTGAGGTCGCCCTTCTTGATAAAGCCCGAGACTTTATCGTTGACGGAGACTTCGATGCCTTTGTCGCTGACCGAGGTGACGGTGCAGGTGACGGTGGCGCCTTTGTTGAGGCCGGTCATCGACTCTTCGACCGGGTCACCCGACAACTGCTTGATGCCCAGCGAGACGCGCTCTTTCTCGGCGTCGACTTCGAGGACTTTCACTTTTACAGTGTCGCCCTTTTTGTACGCCTTGATCGCTTCTTCGCCCGACTGATCCCAGGACAGGTCAGACATATGCACCATGCCATCGATCTGCTCGTCGATGGCGACGAAGAGGCCGAATTCGGTGACGTTGCGGATTTCACCTTCGATCAGCTCACCGCCCTTGTACTTGGCGGCCAAGGTGGCCCAGGGGTTATCCTGGGTTTGCTTGAGGCCAAGCGAGATGCGGCGCTTGGTGAGGTCAACGTCCAGTACCTGGACTTCGACTTCCTGGCTGGTCGAAACGATTTTGGAAGGATGGACGTTTTTCTTGGTCCAGGACATTTCCGACACGTGGACCAGGCCTTCAACACCATCGCCCAGTTCAACGAAGGCGCCGTAGTCAGCAATATTGGTGACGCGGCCCTTGTAGCGCTGGCCGGCTGCAAACTTGCTGGCGACATCGACCCAGGGGTCGTTTTCCAGCTGTTTCATGCCGAGCGAGATACGCTGCGATTCTTCGTTGAAGCGGATGATTTTGACGTTGACGCTTTGGCCGACGCTCAAAACTTCGGATGGGTGGTTGATGCGCTTCCACGAGATATCGGTGACGTGCAGAAGACCATCGACGCCGCCCAGGTCAATAAACGCACCGTAGTCGGTGATGTTCTTGACCACACCTTGCAGTTCCTGGCCTTCTTTCAGCGAAGACACCAGTTCGGTGCGGGCCTCGGCACGGCTCTCTTCGAGAACCGCACGGCGGGAGACCACGATGTTGCCGCGCTGACGATCCATTTTCAAGATCATGAACGGCTGGGGGGTGCCCATCAATGGGGTGACGTCGCGTACGGGGCGGATGTCGACCTGAGAACCGGGCAAGAAAGCCACAGCGCCGCTGAGGTCAACGGTGAAGCCACCCTTGACGCGGCCAAAGATGGTGCCGGTGACGCGCTCTTGCGCCTTGAATTGCTTTTCAAGGACGACCCAGCTTTCTTCGCGGCGGGCTTTTTCACGGGAAAGACCGGCTTCGCCGTCTTTGTTCTCCATGCGCTCGACGTAGACTTCGACTTTGTCGCCTATTTTGATTTCGGCCTTGGCGCCAGCGGCACCAAATTCGCGCAAGGGAATGCGGCCTTCGGATTTGAGGCCCACATCGAGGGTGACGAATTCGTTGTCGATGCCGACAACGGTGCCTTCGACGACTTTGCCCACGAACGATTTAACGCCCTGGAAGCTTTCGTCGAGCATGCTTTCGAAGCTGGCTTTTTCGCCGGTGACGTCCTGGACGTTCACGCCTTCGATAATTTTGGTCGCAATTTTTGCGGCAGATGTTTTTGCCATAGTTTGGGTATCCATTCTGATAGTCGGAATACGTCCAAGGGGCTGCCATGCGGCACCCGGGCCCACCTGGTCCGTTCAGGGGTGATTCCTATAGAAGGGGGGTGGATAAGTCAATCGAAACACCCGAAAATCCCAATAAATCCGCCACCTTTAACGGCTCTGTCGAGGTGCGCGGGGCCGCCCTTGCCCGGGTGCACTTATTTAAACTCTTGTTTTTACAGAAAGATGATTGACACCGGCGAGGCGGTCGATAAACTGCGCTTTCCTTAACAGCATTTTATCACCTTGAGGAGTTTGCCCATGTCCAACGCCGCCCCCGTTACCGAAGCCAACGTTATTCAAGACATCATCACCCGCAAACAGGCCGATAACGCCCGTGATCAGGCAGCCGCACAGACATTTTTAGAAAATGCACGTGGCGTGTCTACTTACGCGGCGATGCTGGGCGCTCTTGCTTGTGTGCTGGGATTGCCGGTGGCGATGACCGGGGCGCCGGTACTGCTGGGCATCGGCCTTGGCGGTTTTGTTGTTGCGGGTCTTGCCCGTGTGACCGGGTCGCTGGTGGTGCGCTTGACCGAGCGTAAAGTGGCCAAGCGCGAGAGCGAGATTTTGACGACGCTTGCCCGCACGCAAGCCATCGGCGCAGCGCCGGCAGGTGCGGCACCTGTAGCGGGTCTGAGCCTGCCCTTTGATGCGGTCGCTCCGCTGCAGGATGCAACGCCTGCGACGACGACGGCTGCGCCCAAAGGCAAAACGCCCGCGCCAAAATAAAAGAATAAGACATCAACACGGAAGGATGAGTGCTATGGCTTTTATCGATCGTTTTTATTCCAAACCGCGCCTTGATCAATACGAGGCGGAAATCAATGCCGCTGCAGAAATACGTGACCCAGCGGCGCGGTTGTTGCGTTATAGCGAGTTGGCGAAGACCAGCAGTGCCAAGATGTGGTCGCGTCTTACCAACACGGCGGTCTTTGGCGCCATGCTTTTGGGGGGCGTTGCTGTTGTGGCGGCTATTCCGTTTGCTGTTGCGGCCACGGCTTTGGGTGCGGCAGCTGGTGCCGTGGGTTCGATCAGCATGGGGTTGAGTTTGGCCTCTGTCGCCGCCTCTGGTTTTGCGATGGCGGGTCTTACTGTCTTGTCGCAATTTACCGGCCGGGCCGGGAAATTGGTGGCGCGTGCCACGCAGGCAAAAAATGATGAGAAAGCTGCCGCTCGCCTTGATACCTTCCTGCCGTCGCCCCAATTCGACGCGGTCCTGGCGGCTATGCCCAGCCTGAAGGAACGCTTTGGCGAAGAAGCGGTGCGCGCCGCCCGTGCGCAAGCTGCGCCCGTTATTGTGCCCACGGCGCCGGCCGCTCCCGGCGTTTGAACACGTAGCCCCTTAATAACAAAACCCCCCGGCGATATCGCGCGGGGGGTTTTTGTTGGCGGACAAATAATCGCGCGCGATTAAAACGCGGTCTCGGCCAGGAATTTGGAGCGGATGATGGCGAGCGCTTCTTCGAGGCTTTGGCTGGCATCCAGATGCGAGGTATCCAGTAGATAGGCATCGGTAGCGGCCTTGGTCGGGGCGGTGGCGCGGCCGGCATCGCGGGCGTCACGCGCAGTCAGATCGGAGAGTACCTGTTCAAACGTAAAGCCGGTCTGGCCGGTCATTTGCAATTCGCGCAAGCGGCGCTGGGCGCGGACTTTTGGGTCGGCCGTCACAAAAAATTTCATATCGGCATCGGGGCAGACAACGGTGCCGATGTCGCGGCCATCCAGCACGCAGCCGCCGATGTTGGCAACCGCCGTGGTGAGTGTGCCATCGACCGCAAAGGCCCAACGCGGGTTGGCGGCAAAGTCGCGCTGAAAATCGAGGAGGGCCGCGCGCACGGCCGGAATGGCGGAGACTTTGGAGGCGGCAATTGCCACGGCCGGATCGCGCAGTTCGGGCGAGGCCAGCAATTCGGGCGTCAGATTGCGGCTGACGATATCAAGGGCGGGGGCAACGTCTGCGCTGTTGGCGGGATCGCCGCCGGTTTCGATGACGGCCATGCCGACCGCACGATAGAGCGCACCAGTGTCGAGATAACCAAGGCCCATGCGCTTGGCCAGATTAACAGCAAGCGTGCCCTTGCCAGCTGCAGCTGGACCATCGACGGCCACAATCATTTTGCGGCCGGGGATCAGCGTGCCGAAGGTTTCAACAACCGGGCGGGTGGTCATGGACATCTGTGGCTCCTGGGGTGCCTTATGATAACTTTATGAAAATGTAGCAGCAGTGCGGCGCTAAAGCAAGATTCTCAGACGCAGAGGTGTATAAAATACACGATGGGGAAGGAATTATACGGCTAATCTTCTGTTTTATAATAGGAAAATGGAAGCGAATTGACACGTCCTTCATGAAGTCATATTATACATAACGCAAAAAACCAGACAGATGTTTTGGATGTTTTCATGATACGCCCCTTTTCCACGCTCAAACAGATGCTTGATCAGGCGGCGTGCCGGGACGCGCGCGAGCCGGACGAAGTGGTGACCACACATTTCAAGGCGGAGGGCCTGACGCGTTTTGCCTCGGCGCGGCGCAACCCCGAGGGCGGCTATGACGTCGCGGTCTTTGTCGCCAAAAAAGGTTTTCTCGTCCAGCATTTTAAAAAGACGCACACCCTGCACGCCGATGCGGGGCTGGTGCGGGCGGTGATTATTCTCGACGACTGGCAACGCGCCCAGCGTAGCACCGACGCGGTTGAAGATACCACGCCAAGCTTTGGCGGCGGCGCGCTGGTTGACAATGTCGCCACGGCCAAGGGCTGGCGGCAGTATTTGGGTCGGGGTTGATCTCTTAAAGCAGAATTAGGTGTCTGCCTCCTCGTCGTGGGGCGGCGAGAGACCCTGTGCTTAAACCGTCTCGGTGATCCTGGCGCCGAGGCTGTTGAGAAGGGCGGCGAAGTTGGGAAAGCTGGTGGCAATCGTCTCGGCCGCGTCAATGGCGACGGGGGCCGCAGTGACCAGACCCAGCATCAGAAAACTCATGCCGATGCGATGATCGAGGTGGGTGGCAATGGTGGCGCCACCCGCCGGGGGGTTGCCGGTGCCACGCACGGTGAGATCGCTGTCGCCTGCCGTGACATCGACGCCGCAAGCGGCAAGACCGGTGGCGATGGCCGCCAGACGGTCGCTTTCCTTGACGCGGAGTTCAGCCAGGCCGGTCATGCGGGTCTCCCCCTCGGCGCAGGCGGCGGCGATGCCCAGAATGGGGAATTCATCAATCATGCTGGCGACGCGGCTTTCGGGCACGCTGACACCCTTGAGGGCGCTGTGGCGCACGACAATATCGGCCACGTCTTCTCCGCCCTGCGCGCGCTGGTTGGTGAAGGTGATATCGCCGCCCATCTCGATCAGCGTGTCATATAGACCCGTGCGCAGTGTGTTCATCAGCACGTTGGCGATGGTGACTTCGGAATGGGGCGTGATGAGGGCGGCCACAGTCAGAAAGGCGGCCGAACTAGGGTCGCCGGGGACGAAAAGTGTGCCGGGTGTGACCAAGCGCTGGCCACCTTCGATGGCGGCGATAACGCTGCCGTCCGCCTGCACGTCGCGGCTGATAGTGACGCCAAAGCCGCGCAGCATCCGTTCGGTATGGTCGCGGGTGGGATCAGGTTCGGTCACGGTGGTGACGCCGCCCGCCCGTAGGCCTGCCAGCAGGATTGCCGATTTTACCTGGGCGGAGGCCACGGGCAGCGTGTAGTCGATGGCGCGGAGTTGCGGCTGGCCGATGACGCGCAAGGGCAGGCGATCGCCCGACGTTGCCTCGAACTGCACGCCCATTAAAGATAACGGCTTGATGACGCGGCCCATCGGGCGTTTTTGCAACGAGGCATCGCCGGTGAAGGTCGCCTGAATGCCAAAGCCGCCGGTGAGGCCCATCAACAGCCGTGCCGAGGTGCCGCTGTTGCCCAGATACACGGTGGTGCGCGGATTACGCAGCCCCGCGGCATTGCCGGTGACGCTCCAGGTGCCGCCCGCCCGGTCGGGCGGGGCGATGACAGCCCCCATGGCGATCATGGCGCGGGCGGTGCGCAAGACATCTTCGCCCTCGAGCAGACCGTGAATGACCGTGCGGCCGGGTGCCAGCGCCGACAACATCAGGGCGCGGTGTGAAATCGATTTGTCGCCGGGCACATGGGCCGTGCCGAACAAACCGCTGGAGCGGGCGGAGATCAGGCCACGCGGGGCCGCGCTGGGCGCGAAGGGGTGGGGTGTCTGGTTCATGGGCGATAGCTTAGCGTATTCGCTGGGGGCTGACTATTTGAATTTAGCTGGACCCGCGTGTTGTCGGTGGAAATGGATGCCGGCGCGGGGTCGGGTATGACAGAGGAGAGCGAGCGGGCGTCTCAATGTTTGGCGGGTCAGCACGGCGCCTGCGCCGGTTGCACGCGACAGCGTGCAGAGGCGCCAGCCCATTTATTACGACTTCAGCGGCACTACGTTGCCCTTGTCGCTGACGAGATGGAAATGCTGGCGGGCGAAGGCGCGCATTTTATCCTCGGGCAGGGGTTGGGTGTATTTAAAG